>DATNEW010000026.1:300000-541895 GCA_035606695.1 Gemmatimonadaceae bacterium | reverse complement strand
CCGCTCCGGCGCCCTGCGCTGACCGGCGTATATCAGCAGGATTCATCGTCGCTTTCGCCGTAGGTCCTCAGTCCTAGAACCCGACATTCATGACGTCGCAACAACCGTACGCCTTGACTTCTGCCCAGTCATATCAACGCCAATTGAACAACGAAGTTTAACAACGAAGTCTAACGACGCAGTTTAGCAGCGGAGTCTGACAGCAAAGTTTAACATCGAAGTCTAATGACCAGCGAACCGCGACCCACAACCGCATCATTGGCATCACGACTGAGAACGGCCTTCGCCCAACACCCGCACGCGAACTCCGACCGCAGGCCCCGAATCGGCTCCCCACCGCACTCCCAACCGTCTTCTGCACTGCGTCCGCCGCCCGCAACCCAAAACTCAACTCACAGGCACCGACCCCCGGCTCAGCCCGCACCCCGCTCAACCCGGCTTGCCTCCACCCCCGCACGCTTCCTGCACACCTCCCCTGCACCGACACAGGGAGCCCCGATGGACAAGCACGACGCCGACAAGACGCCTCAGATCGAACCCACACCGGATACCGCCGAGGGCGGTGCGCACGCACCCGACGACAAGGCGATCGCACCCAATCCGCCGCGCACCACCAAAGGCGGCATCACCGCGCCGAAGTTCGGCAGCGCGGGCAGCGGCGGCGCTGAATTGGATCCGGGTCCCGAGCGCGACTGACGCGACTCGACGCGACTCGACGCGACTCGACGCGATTGCGGCGAGTGTCGACGCTGCTACGGCAGTGTCGACACTCGCGACTCAGGCTGCGTCACGCTCTCGGAGAGCGCATCCAGAAAATCCACCGCGTGCTGATCCCACGCGTGACCATCCGGACTCCACGCGGACCCCGCGGGGAAATTGCTGCGGCAGTACGCGCGCTTGTGCTCGAAGTCGAACGCCGCATGCGCGAAGCCGTCGAGCAACAGCGCGACGTGCTGCTGATCCTCCGACCACACGATGCGCACATCGCACGGACGAAACGCATCCAGCTCGGGCGTCGGATGATTCACCACCGACGTGATGTGATACACGCAAAGCGCGTCGAGCATCGCCGGCTCGCCCAGCCGCGTATCCACGGCATAGAAGTAGGCGAGCTTGCCGTCGTCCTCGAACACGGCGCCGAACGGCGTCTTGTCCGCGTACGATTCGATCACCGTCGGGGCGCCGAGATGCAGCGTTTGACCCATGAGGAGACCCTCCGCTCGCTCAATGATCGCTTAAACCGACCTTCTTCGCTACGGGCGTCGCGGACTCATCCGGACGGTCGGGATTCCGCGTCATGACTTGAAACTCGAACGAATTCGTGCCGCGGAATACGCCGGTGATCGGTGAGGGCTGCGAGCGCCGCCCATCCGGCAGCGTGTGCGTCACCCACGCGGTGTACGGAACCGAGACCGTTCCGCTGCGCACGACGATGTAATACGCGAGCCGCTTCCTCGGCGGCACTTCGACGGTGACTTTCATCGAGGCCGTCGTCGTCTTGTCGGTTTCCTGCGTCCGCGTCAACGTCGTGCTGCGCGTGTTCTCCGTCGTCGTCGTGTGATCCGCCGTCACGCTCGGAAATTCCGGCACCGCGAGCGATAATCCGATGTGATCGACGATCGACGTCGTGACACTGTTCGTCTCCGAGTTCGTGAAGCTCGCACGCGTCGTGACGGTGTAGGCGAGCTGCACCTCGGTCGTGAATGGAACGTCGCCGGCGCTGTTGTCGGCTTTTTCCGCGACGCCGTTGACTTCGCTGATGTCGATCGTCGCGTTCGGGTAATCGTACTCGATGCGGTCGATGCGATAGTCGATGTTGTCGGGAACGAAATACCACGTCTCGTTCGCCGCGCCCTGACTGTACTGCCACAGGATGATCCTGCGGTTCTCATCCCAGCCGGGATAGCCGGCGACGTTCAATTTCTGCTGCCAATCGACGTACGCGGTCAGCATGAGATAGTAGCCGCCGTCGTATCGCCAGAGATACGCCGAATCCGAATCGTCGGTTGACGCGCCGAGCGACACTTCCACGCCCTGCAGGCCATTCTGTCTCAGCCGTTGCCGAGCGCCGAGGTTCGCGAGATACACGACACCGGAATGATTGCTCTCGATTCGCACCCAAAGCTGATTCGGGTCACCGCTCTTGCGGTTGATTCGAAGCTGCGTGCCGCCCGTGGCGGTGAGCACCCAATTGGAGCTGTCGATCTGCGATTGGATGTAGAACGGTTTGTTGCCCGGCACGTATCCGGGTCCGTCGGCGGCTCCCGCGCCGAGCGGCGTAAGCGATGCAGCGGCCTGGCTCTCGGGGATTTGCAGCTCGTCGGGCGTCATCGATGCGACCCTCGCGGCGCTTCATGAAACTCTAATAATGCCGATCGCGGCGCCGGGACGGCCCGCGCGCAAACCATCGCGCGCACGAGCACCAGTGTCAAGGCGCGTCATGTTGGCTGTCGTCTTTGCTGTCCTGCTTGACCGACGCAACCACGGAATCAACTGTTTGCAAATAGTGCTCGATCAACTCACGGTGCAGCGTCACCGTCCACGCTTCGTTGACCGCCGGGACAAACGTCACGAGCAGGCTGTCGCGATGCGCGCGAAGAATCGAATCGGGCAGCCACACGCCGGTGCTCGTCTGGGGCGAACAGTGCGTGCCGAAATAGCACGCGTACGTATCGCGCGAGGTGCTCGCAGCCGTGAGGGCGCGATTCGGCTCCGCGATCGCGTGCCGAAAGCCGCCCATGCTTCGCACGAGCTGCGCCGACACATACAATAGATGATTGCCGAACTGCGGATGCCCCAGCAGCACCCCGCCCTGCCTGCTCACCTCGGCGCGCAAACCAAAATCCGGATCGTCGACGTCCCACGCGAGCACAGCGATCGTCGACGAGTGCGGGAACTCGCGCACCTGAACGATCAACGCGTCGTCGCGGACGGAACCCGCCGCCGAGTCGGTCGTGGCGGACGCGGGGTAGACGCGCTCGTGGATCGGGTCGCCGCCAAGCCTCGGCAACGCGCAACTCGCCGCGGCGATGCACGCGACGGTGCCGGCGACGGTTCCGGCCAGGGCACACATGCGGTACATGTGCAGAACTCGAGCTGATGTCACCGCGCCTCCTCGAGCTCGGTGCTTACCGGAAGTTTGCATACAACGAACCGAGGCGCAATTGGCCTGTAAGGGAAAACCCCTTGCCCACCCCGCGTCCGTGTGGGATGATAGGCCACCGCTTCGGCCCTGTAGAGGAGCCACGTATGCCGGCATCCGGTCGTCCCGTCGTGCCTGTTGCGCCTGTCGTGCCCCGCACTCCAACGGACGTTTCCAACCCGCAGTACTACCACAAAGTGGTGGACTGCCAGTGGGCCTGCCCGGCCCACACGAACGTTCCCGAGTACATCCGTCTGATCGCCCAGGGGCGATACAGCGAAGCGTATCTGCTCAACCGCGAATCCAACGTCTTTCCGGGCATTCTTGGACGCACCTGCGACCGACCGTGCGAGCCGGCGTGTCGCCGCGGCCGGATCGACGGCAAACCGGTCGCGATCTGCCGGCTCAAGCGCGTCGCGGCCGATCATCGCGGCGACATTAGAGAATTCTTACCGCGCAGCCCCGCCGTGAAGAACGGCAAACGCGTCGCGCTGATCGGCGCCGGCCCCGCGTCGCTCACCGTCGCGAACGACCTCATGCCGCTCGGCTACGAGGTCGTGATCTTGGAGAAGATCGCCGAGCCGGGCGGGTTGATGCGGATCAACATTCCGTCGTTCCGGCTCCCCGCCGGTGTCCTCGATGAGGAAGTTGGAAACATCCTCGACATGGGCGTCGACATTCGATACAACTCGCCCGTCACGAGCATGCGCGCGCTGCTCGACGAGCCGGAACACTCGTGGGACGCGGTGTTCATCGGCAGCGGCGCGCCAACGGGAAAGGATCTCGAGATTCCCGGACGGCTCGAGGGGTCGAGCAACATTCACATCGGGATCGAGTGGCTCGCGTCGGCGCACTTCGGGCACATCGAGCGCATTGGCGAGCGCGTGCTGATCATCGGCGTCGGCAACACGGCAATGGACTGCTGCCGCACCTCGCGGCGGTTGGGCGGCAACGACGTGAAAGTCATCGCGCGCCGGTCGCGCCCGTACTTCAAGGCGTCGCCGTGGGAATTAGAGGATGCTGAAGAGGAAGGCGTGGAGATCGTCGAGAATCACGCGCCAAAACGATTCGTCATCGAGAACGGCAAGCTCGTCGGCCTCGAGCTCGAGCAGTTGCGATGGTTCGAGCAGAACGGCAAGCAGAAGAGCGAGGTGACGGGCACGATCGTCATTCCGTGCGACGACGTGATTCTCGCGATCGGCCAGGACAATGCGTTTCCGTGGATCGAGCGCGACATCGGGATCGAATTCGACCAGGGGGGCATGCCGGTCGTCGACAAGACGACCTTTCAGTCGACGCGCATGGGCGTGTTCTTCGGCGGCGACGCGGCGTGGGGACCGCAGAACATCATCTGGGCGGTCGAGCACGGGCATCAGGCGGCGATCTCGATCCACAATCACTGTCAAAGCATTTCCCTGCTCGACCGGCCGGCGTACGGCATGAATCTCACGAGCGCGAAGGCCGGCATGCACGCGTGGAGCTACAGCAACGACTACAGCTCGCTTCCACGCACGAAGATGCAGCACGAGGAGCTCACGCGTCGATTCACCGGCTTGAACGTCGAGGTCGAGCTCGGCTTCAGTGCCGAGCAGGTGGCTAAGGAAGTGGAGCGGTGTCTCAACTGCGACGTCGAGACGCACTTCACCGCGAGCAAGTGCATCGAGTGCGATGCGTGCATCGACGTGTGTCCGGTGAATTGTCTGACGATCACGAATGACGAGCCGGAGCTCGAGCAACACCTGAACGCGCCGCGCCTGAATCCCGGGCAGGACTTGTACACGTCCGCGCCGCTGCCGCAGACGAAGCGGATCATGGTGAAGGACGAAGACGTGTGCTTGCACTGTGGACTATGCGCCGAGCGGTGTCCGACGGCGGCGTGGGACATGGCGCAGTTTGAACTGCGTACTCCGTATGCGGGGCAACCGGGCACCGGATGGAAGGATGCCTGGAACATGGTGAGCGTGGCGCAAGCTCGGCGCCAGGAGATTAGTCATGTCTGACCTCGCGCCCACCGCCCAACGCCCATCGCCCATCGCTCAGCCCAACGCGTTCGCCTTCAAGATGGCGACAGTCAACGGCACCGGCTCCGCCAGCGCGAACAGCCTCTTGATGCAAGCGATCTTTCGCATGGGCATTCCCGTCACCGGGAAGAATGTCTTTCCGTCGAACATTCAAGGATTGCCCACCTGGTACGAGATCCGCGTCAGCAAGGACGGCTACGTCTCGCGGCCGGCACATGTCGATCTCGTGGTCGCGCTCAATCCGGAGACGTACGCGAAGGACGTCGGGTCGGTGCGGCCGGGTGGATATCTCGTCTACGATTCGTCGTGGCCGTTGAACGAGGTCCTCAAGCGGCCCGACATCACGATTCTTGGAATTCCGTTCGGGCGCCTGTGCGTCGACGCGTTCGAGGGCGACCGCGAACGTACGCTGCTGCGCAACATCGGCTACGTCGGGTCGCTCGTGGCCTTGCTCGGCATCGACATGGACATCGTGCGAGAGATGTTGCGCGAAAAGTTCTCGAAGAAAGCCAAGCTCCTCGACGCCAACTTTCGCGCGATCGAGCTCGGGTACGAGTACGTGAAGCAGCATTTCGACTATCCGCTGCCGTTTCACCTCGAGCGCATGGACGCCACGCGCGACTACGTCCTGCTCGACGGCAACTCGGCATGCGCGCTCGGCGCCGTCTTCGCGGGCGCGACGGTCGGTGCGTGGTATCCGATCACGCCGTCGACGTCCTTGATGGAATCGTTCAAGGAGTATTGCGAGCGCTATCGCGTCGACGCGGCAACGGGTAAGCGCAAGTACGCGCTCATTCAGGCGGAAGACGAGTTGGCCGCGGCAGGCATGGTCATCGGCGCCGGCTGGTGCGGCGCGCGATCGTTCACGTCGACGGCCGGTCCGGGCATTTCGCTCATGAGCGAGTTCATCGGGCTCGCGTACTATGTCGAGATTCCCGGTGTCTTCTTCGACATTCAGCGCACCGGCCCCTCGACGGGCATGCCGACGCGGACGCAGCAGGGAGATCTGCTGCCGATCGCCTACCTGTCACATGGTGACACGAAGCATATCGCGTTGTTTCCGGCGAATCCCGAAGAGTGCTTCTATTTCGCCGTCGCCGCGTTCGATCTCACCGAACGGTTTCAGACGCCGGTGTTCGTGGTGTCGGACCTGGACATCGGCATGAATGACTGGATGTGCCGCAAGCTGGCGTGGGACGACCGCTACCGTCCCGACCGCGGCAAGGTGTTGGGCGCCGAGGAGTTGGAGAAGGTCGAGCGATTCTCGCGGTATCTGGACGTGGACGGCGACGGCGTCGCGGCGCGATCGCTGCCGGGGGTGCACCCGAAGGGCGGCTACTTCACGCGCGGGTCGGGGCATACCAAGCACGCGACGTACACCGAAGATGCGGCCGAGTATCAGGAGGTCGTCGATCGGTTGGCAAAAAAGCTCGAGACCGCGTCGCTGCACGTCCCGGCGCCGGCGCTCGATCTGCAGCAGGAGGGGGCGACGGCGCCTATTGGAGTAATCTCATTAGGAGGCTGTCATGGCGCGGTCTCTGAGGCGGTGACGCGGCTGCGTGCCGAGGGATTGGCGCTCGACTACATGCGCCTGCGCGCGTTTCCCTTCCCGCCGAGTGTGAAGGCGTTCATCGAAGCCCATGAGACGGTCTATGTCGTGGAGCAGAATCGCGACGGACAGTTGCGGTCGTTGCTGGCGTTGGAGACGGGCATGGCGCGCGACTCGATGATCTCGATTCTCGATTACGGCGGTTTGCCGTTGACGGCGGAGGTCGTGATGAACGGTTGTCATCCCGAGCGCAGCGAGGGAGCTCGCATCCCGCCAGAGCGCTCGATCGGGATGTTGGATCCCTCGTCGCTATCGCTTCTCGGGATGACGAACGTCGTGGAGGGCGCGACCACATGACATCCATCACCAAACCCCCCGTCCGGCACCCGGGCCTTCCGCACAATGGTCTGGGTTTCACCCGCCGCGACTACGAAGGCGCGATGTCGACGCTATGCGCCGGCTGCGGACACGACTCCGTCACGGCGGCACTGGTCCAAACCCTGTGGGAGCTCGACGTGCCTCCGCACCGCGCCGCGAAGATGAGCGGCATCGGATGTTCGTCGAAGACGACCGCCTATTTCCTGCGCCAATCGCACGGCTTCAACGGCGTGCACGGCCGCATGCCGTCGCTCGCGACGGGCGCGAACGCGGCCAATCGCGATCTCGTCTACGTCGGCATTTCCGGCGACGGCGACTCGCTGTCGATTGGGCTCGGCCAGCTCTGTCACGCGATTCGCCGCAACGTGAACATGCTCTACCTGCTCGAGAACAACGGCGTGTACGGTCTCACCAAGGGCCAGTTCTCGGCATCGAGCGACGTGGGATCGAAGTCCAAGCGCGGCGAAGCGAACGTGCAGCCGCCGATCGATCCGGTGCTGCTGGCCCTCACGCTTGGCGCCACGTTCGTCGCGCGCGCGTTTTCGGGCGACAAGGCGCAGCTCGTGCCGATTCTCAAGGCGGCGGTGCGCCACAACGGCTTCGCGCTCGTGGACGTGATCTCGCCGTGCGTGAGCTTCAACGATCACGACTCGTCGACGAAGAGCTACCGCTACACCCGCGAGCACATTCAGGACGCGACCCCGGTGGACTTCATTCCACTGCGCCGCGAGATCACCGCGAATGGTACGGATGCAGGCGGCGTCGCGAGCATTACCATGCACGACGGGAGCGTCGTTCGCTTTCGCAGCGTGCCGGAGCATTACGATCCGACGAATCGCGATACGGCGTACAGCTATGTGCGGGAGCACATGGCGCGCGGGGAGGTCGTCACCGGATTGCTGCACATCGACGAGAACTCGGCGGATATGCACGCGGTGAGTGGAACCGTCGAACAGCCGCTCGTCGATCTGCCGTTCGAGGCTTTGTGTCCGGGCAGTGGGGCGCTTGGGGAGTTGATGGAGGAGTATCGGTAGAGCTGCTGCGTCATCCTGAGCGAAGCGAAGGACCCTTCAGTTGCCGAGGAGAGCTCCTCCGCTCGGGATGACAACCTATGCGGCTACCTCCGCCCCGCCGCCGCGACGCTGGTCGTTGGATCGGCCCCGCTCCACAGCACATCCGCCGTCGGTCCGTAGGTCGGCGGCACCGCGCGATCGAGCAACCGCAGATACACCGTGAGCTGCGTGCGGTGATGCGCCGTGTGCAGCACGCGCCGCCAGAAGATCCAGATGCGCTCGCGCTCGACGTCGAAGAATGGAACGCGCCCCGTCCACCACTCGTTCGGCTGGATAGCCAGGAATTGCAGGCGCGGTCTCGCCAGCGCGGCCAAGCGATCGACGGCCGACTGCACGCTAAGGGACGACGGGACCACGTCGGCCGGTGCCGGCTCGGGCGATCCGAGAAATTCGCCGAAGAATCGGCGCTCGGACAGCAGTTGATGCTTGAGGATGTCGCCGACGCTGCTCGAACGCGGATGGGGCTTGAACGAGAGGTCGTCGTCGTCGAACGCCGACCACACCGACGCCACCTTGTTCGTTTCACTCGCATAGGTGTCCAGCGCGTGCTGGAGCAATGGCTCACGAGCCGCGGGGACCTCGGGCTCGGCGATCGCGATGCGTGTGTACGACATCGACATGGGTTCTCCGCCTCGGTATCATGTCTCAACGAGACTACGCGGTTTTCGTGACTTCTGCCACTCACTCCGATTCACATGCGCACATCCGCATTCTTCGCCGTGGCGAGCGCGCTCGCCCTTTCCGCTGCCGGCGCGCAATCCATCGCGCCATGTACCCACGCCGTCACTGCCTGCGAGCGGTGGATCACCTGGAACGGCGGTCCCGCGCGGTCGATGGTCTACGCCTCGTACCCGCTCGACCGCCGCAATGCATCAATCACCCGAGCCCTGGTGATGGTTCACGGGGCCGGCCGCAACGCGGACCATTACTTCGAGACGGCGATGGCCGCCGGCTTCCTGGCGAAGGCGCTCGACAACACGGTCATCGTCGCGCCGCGATTCATCGCCGGCCGCGACACGGCGCATGCGAACGAGGTCCTGTGGCCCGAAGGCCGGAACTCCTGGCGGTCGGGCGGCGCGGCGCCGAGTAATCCATCGCTCACGTCGTTCGACTTCGTGGACGAGATCGTGCGCAAGCTCGCCGACAAGAAGATGTTTCCCAATCTTACCAAAATTGTCATTACAGGACACTCAGCGGGCGGACAATTCGCGACGCGGTACGAGATGGCGAGCAAGGTGTACAATACGCCCGGCGTGACCATCACGTACGCCGTCGCCAATCCGTCGAGCTACGCGTGGCCGGTGGCCGAGCGTCCGATGCCGACCGGAAATGCCGATCCGGCGAGCGCGGACAAGGAAGCGCTTGGGCCGAACGGCGAAAAAGTGAATTCGAATTTCACGTTCGGTGCGTTCGACGCCAGCAAGGCGCCCGGCTTCAACCAGTGGCCGGCGGGCCTCGAGAATCTTGCCGGCTATGTCGCCGGCATGTCGGCGGATCAGCTGCGGAAGCAGCTCGTCGAACGGCCGACCACCTATCTCCTGGGCCAGGTGGACGTGTTGCCACTCGGGGGATTCGATTCGTCGCCGAACGCGATGGCGCAGGGCCCGACGCGGCGCGCGCGCGGTGAAGCGTTCTATAAATATGTCACCGAGACGATGGGCGCCAAGCACAAGGCCATCATCGTTCCGGAGTGCGGGCACAACGATCGGTGCATTTTCACGACCGACATCGTGTTTCCGGTGATCTTTCCGTAGGGAAGTGTCGGTGCGCGGCGCCCTTTGATAGAACGACCAGATCAGACAAAGTCTGACAAGATCAGATTTTGTCGGACTTTGTCCGATCTGTTCGTAGTATAGTTTTTTTACGCCACCCGCCTGCCCGCTTGACGAACCCACGCCCCGCCCATAAAGTCCAACCCATGACGTCCGCCGCGAACCGCTCCTATTACTCCACGTATTATTACGCGCCCCAATTCCCGGGACGTGGGAGCTCGTTCGCGCTGCGATAGACGATCGCGACAGACGAAACCCCGCAACGGCCCGTGGAATCAATTCCACGGGCCGATTTTTTTGCGCACCAACCAACCCCGATCCTGAGCCGACGATGCACGATCACGCCGCAACTACCGCCCACGGCAACGAGACCGCCGATCTCCCCGACTTCATCGAGCAGGACTACAGCCGTTATGACGCCGAGTCGCATGAGGTGTGGCGCATTTTGTTCGAGCGGCGAATGGCGACGCTGCGTGATACGGCGAGCCACGTCTATCTCGAGGGCGCGGAGCGCATCGGGCTCGAGCCGGACCGCGTGCCGGATCTCGCTGATGTGAACCGGCGGCTGGCGGCGCGGACCGGATGGGCCGCGGTCGGCGTGCAGGGATTCATTCCCGCGGCGCAATTCTTCAGATGTCTCTCACGGCGGCGTTTTCCGACGACGTTGTTCGTGCGCCCGCGCGCGCAGCTCGACTACCTGCCCGAGCCCGACATATTCCACGACGTCTTTGGCCATGTACCGCTGCATTCCGATCCCGTCTTCGCCGATTTCCTTCAGCAGTTCGGCGCACTCGCCGCCGACGCCGCGAGCGAAGAAGAGACGACGCAGATGGCTCGTCTCTTCTGGTTCACCGTGGAGTTCGGATTGGTGCGCGAAGACAATCGCGTGAAGGTCTACGGCAGCGGTCTCATTTCCTCACACGGCGACGCCGCGAACGCGCTCGGCCCCAAATGCGACCGCCGCCCATTCACGCTCGACGCCGTGTTGTCGCAGCCGTTCGAGATCGATCACTTCCAGGACGTGCTCTTCGTGGTCGACTCATTCGATCAGTTGTTCGACGCCGTCGAGACGATTCGCCGGCGCCGGCTCGCGCGGCAACAATGAACTATTTGCCCGCGAGCAGCACGCGGTTCGACGTCAGCGATCCATCGGGTTGCTTCGTGCCGAGCACGACAACCTGTTGACCGACGGACAGCGGCGTCGACGAAGCGACGATCTCGGTGACCGGCGTGTTCGGCGGAACGACGACTGTCTTCGAGCCGCCGGCGTACTGCACGACGAACGTGGTGCCGTTCGCGTTCTTCACACTGCCATTGGACATGGTGCTGCCGTTGGTCATCGTGCTGCCGTTCGTCATCGTGCTGCCGTTCGTCATCGTGCTGCCGGAGCCGGCGCCGGCGCCGCTCTTCATCGGCCGGCTTCCTTCACCAAGTCCGCGCAGCGCTTCCGGAAACACGTGAATCTCGGTGGCTTGTTCGGTGCCGTCGGGCTGCTTCACCGTCGTGACGCCGATGAACGCGTTCGGTGTCACGCGCGCGAGGGTCGCGGGCTGGCGGCTGTAGATCTGTACCGGCTGTGAGAGCTGAACTTCAACCGTGCCGCTGTCGCTGCGGATGGTGAGCATGTTGGCCGTCAGCGACTGGATGGAACCGCGCACCATGGCCGGCGCGTTCGCTGGACTGGTTGTCGAAGGGGTGCTTCCGGCGACCGTTCCGCTGGCCGACGCGGTGTCGCCGCGCGACGCTGCGTTGTTGCCGCCGCACGCCGCGGCGAACGTCAGCGATCCGGCGAGCAAGGAAACCAGAGAAAATCGAAAGGCAGAGCGATGTGATGTCATGGGGCGTCTCGCATGCATGAAGATGCGGGTGGACCGCTGCACGACTCGTGCGCGGCGATTGGCAGACCCGAGTGTAGGAACCTCATTCGACATTCGACGGGTTTGTCATCAATGCACTCGACTCGAGGCGACGATGCGATCGTTTCACCAGCGGAGATTGGCGTGGCTCGTACTGCTCGGCGCCTGTGGCGGCGCGCCGGCGTACATCATCGAGCAGGCGCCTTCGCGCGCGGCGACGGCCGCTACCGCGCCGATTAGCCATGCCGAGACGAACGACACCGTCGTCAACGCGAGCTTCCGCAACGTGCGATTCCACGTCTGGAATGGCGTCGCGCTCGATCTCGTGAGTCTCGAGGGACGCATGCATAGCACGCGCACCGACGGCGTCGTCGCATTCGACGACAAGAATTCGTTCGTGCTTGCCATCGACACGGGAACGGTCGGCTTTCCGTTGGCCGAGTTGTCGCGGTTGATGAACACGTACGTGTTCGCGTATCGGGGGGCGCCGCTGCGCGATCTATCGTTCACCACCGACGGCCAGCACCTGATTCAGCGCGGTGTGTTGCACAAAGTCGTCGACATTCCGTTCGAGATGGTCGGCGACATCAACGTCACGCCCGCGGGTGAAATGCGGATTCATCCCATCTCGATGAAGATCTGCACCATTCCCGGCCAGGGGCTGATGAAGGCGCTCGGCGTGACGCTGGCCGATCTGCTCGATCTCAGCAAGGCGAAAGGCATGCGCGTCGCCGGCAACGATCTGTTCATCGATCCAACGACACTGTTGCCGCCGCCCACCATCCGCGGGCACCTGGTGGCCGCGAAAATCGATCAAGATCGGTTGATGCAATACTTTGGCGCGCCATCGCCGAACGCGGTCGCCGTGTTGAGAATGCAGCCCGATACCGCGGCGCCGAACTACATGCTCTTTCGCGGCGGCACGTTGGAGTTCGGCAAGCTGTTCATGGTGCACGCCGACATGCAGGTGATCGACGAGTCGCCGGCGGATCCGTTCGACTTCGACATCGGGCGGTATCACGACCAGCTCGTGGCGGGGTACCATCGAACGCTGCCCGATGATGGGCTGCTGGTGTTCATGCCGGATCTGTCGAGGATGGCCGGAGCACACGGCGCCGTGGCTGCCGGCGGCGGCGTGCGGTGAGGTCGCGCGGGCTAGCGCAACGTCTCGAGGTACGCCACCACATCGCGCGCCCTCTGCGCCGAGACGTTGCCTAGCGGCGGCATCGCAACGCCGGGCCGTATCGCCTGAGGGTTGACGATCCACCGAAGCAAGTTCGTCGAATCGTTGGGGAGATCGCCGCCAATCATCGCTCGCGACGCGATTCCCGCCAGCGACGGGCCGACCAGCCCGTTCGCGCCTGGAACCCCATCGATGAGATGACACGCCCCGCAGCCGAGCGTCGCGATCGCGCGCCGCCCGCGCTCGGCTGCCGCGGACGCGTTGGAAGAGCTACGGCACGCACCGACGCCGGCCGCCGCGAACGTGAGACACATCGCGCGCAGCGAGACCGAACAGACGATTCGAAGTGTCGAGCGCAGTCGCATGATCGGCGCGAAGCGAGAAGCCGCAAACATTTGCAATCAACGTGCTGCCAACCCCAGCCGCAACGGGAGGCACGCGGCCGCGGAACAGCGCGCGCGACTCTTGCAGCCGCACTGCCGCGACATTTCCAATCTCACTCGCACGCAATGCTCGCTCGAACACGGCAAATCGCCTGGGCGCTTGTGCTCGCCGCGCTGAGCACGCTCGGCGCTTGCCGGACATCGCCGTCGGCGACGGAATCTTTGGCTGAATCGGCCAGCGTCGAGCGGGGGCGCACGCTCGTCTCCGACAACGGCTGTGGTGCCTGTCACGCGATCGGCGGCGTACCGCACGCGAATGGCATGATCGGGCCGCCGCTCAACGGACTCGGCGTTCGCAGCTACATCGCCGGAGTCTTGCCGAACACGCCGGAAAATCTCGCGGCGTGGGTTCGCTCGCCGCAGTCCTTCAAGCCAGGCAGCGGTATGCCGAACTTGAGCCTGTCGAAGAGCGAGGCCGCCGATGTGGCCGCGTTCCTCTACACGCGGTACTGAGTTGGGCCGCGCTACGCCTCGTTCGCACGCGACGAGCATAAAATTGTATTGGAGCCGGAACATCGGATCGATTCGTGCACCGCTGCGCCGCGTTCCGAGGCACCAATGACATCGCTCTTTCCACGATGGACCAACACCGTGGCGAGAGGAAGCTTGCTCGCGCTGGTCGCCATCGCGATCGGGGTTCCTGTCGCACTCATGGTGTGGGTGCGCACATCATATGCGACCGGCGAACATGCCGACGTCGTGCAGCCGATCGCGTTCGATCACCGCGTGCACGCGCATGGGCTGCGCATCGATTGCCGCTATTGCCATGCGACGGCCGAAGCCGGCGCGAGCGCGGGCTTGCCGCCGACGGTCGCGTGCGTCGGCTGCCACACGAACGCGATGATGCAGAGCGCGCCACTTGCACCGGTGCGCGCGAGTCTGGCCTCGAATCGACCCATTCAGTGGCGGCGTGTGAATGCGCTGCCGGATTTCGTGTTCTTCGATCATTCCATCCACGTCGCGAAAGGCATTGGCTGCGAGTCGTGTCATGGCCGCGTCGATCAGATGGAACGAGTCGCGCAGGCGACGCCCATGTCGATGGGCTGGTGCGTGAGCTGCCACCGCGATCCCGGGCCCTACGTTCGCCCGCGCTCGGAGATCACGACGATGGGTTGGGATGCCGCGCACGCCGGCGCCGCGTCCGACACGATGCATCGCCGCCTCGCGCACGAGTACGCGGTGACGTCACGCACCGACTGCAGCACGTGCCACCGATGATGCACGAGTGATGCGATGAGCCACGACCACGACGAGCACTCGCCTTCCTCGTTGAGCCGCCGGGATTTTCTGCGGCTCGCCGGCGCGAGTGTCGCGCTCGCCGGGCTCGACGGCTGCTCGCGCATGCCGGCCGAGCACATTCTCCCCTTCGTCGACAATCGTCCCGAACTGACGCCGGGCGTCGGTGCGTACTACGCCACGGCGATGTCGATCGACGGATGCGTGACGGGATTAATCGTCGAAAGCCACGACGGACGGCCGACGAAGATCGAGGGCAATCCGGCGCATCCGGCCAGCCTCGGCGCAACTGGCGCGCTCGAGCAAGCGTCAGTGCTCCAGCTCTACGATCCCGATCGTGCGCGATATGCCCGTTCTGGAACGTCGCGCACAACGTGGGCGGCGATCGCCGCGCAACTCGCGCCCTCGGTGCTCGGTTCTCGCGTTGGAGCACGCGGCGCCGGATTGCACATTCTGATCGAACCGACGTCGTCGCTGCTCGACGAAGAATTGCTCGTCGCGATTTTGGAGGCGCATCCTGACGCGCGCATTTACATGTACGCGCCCCTCGTGACCGATCGCAGCACGCAGCCGCTCGTTCAGCACTACGACGTCTCCGCGGCAGACGTGATTCTGGCGGTCGATTCCGACTTCCTCGCGAGCGGTCCGTTCCATCTCCGATACGCGCGTCAGTTCGCGGATGGTCGCCGCCTCACGCAGCCAAGCGATGCGATGAACCGCCTGTACGCAATCGAGTCGACGTTTACGCCGACGGGCGCGGCGGCGGACCACCGGTTCACGGTGCGGCCTCGCGAGATCGCGAACGTGCTCCGCGCGATCGCTCAGTCTGTTTCGGCGAATACTGGCGGCCTGGCATCGGCGCCCGCGTGGGCGGCGGCGATCGCGCGCGATCTGCACGCGCACGCGGGACGGAGCGTCGTCATCTCGCACGATCCCTCGCCGGAGATACGCGGCCTCGTGCGGTCGATCAACGACGCCATCGGCGCCACCGGCAAAACGACGTGGTACACGGCCTCACCGTTGATCGGGTCGCACGTCCCGCTGCGCCCGTTCTCCGAGTTGATCGACGCAATGCATGCGCGCGCCGTCGACACGCTCGTGATCGCCGGCGGGAATCCGTCGTATGCGACGCCGGCTATCATGGACTTCTCATCACTGCTCGCCGCGGTGCCGAACAGCGTCTACGTCGGGATGTACGAGAACGAGACAGCTCGCGGTGCCAAGTCCTTCGTGCCGATGTCGCACTATCTCGAGGCGTGGGCTGACGGGCGCGCCTACGACGGCACCGTCTCGCTCGTACAGCCGTTGGTCAATCCGCTCTACCACTCCATCTCGCCAGCCGAGTTGTACGCCGCGCTCGGCGGCAAAGGCGTGGCGACGTCGTACGACTTGTTGCGCGCGTCGTGGGCACGGCGGACAGCCGGCGATGCCGAGTCAGCGTGGGCCAGGACACTCGAGAGCGGCGTGGTGGATGGTTCCGCGTATTCGAGAACTGTAACGCCGCCGGAGCCCATCGCCGCCGCGCCACCAACAAGCAGCGCCGCAGCAAATGGTATTGACGTGCGGTTCTGCGCCGATCACAAGACGCATGATGGCGCCTACTCGAACAACGGCTGGCTTCAGGAACTACCCGCGCCGATTACGCAGCTGACGTGGGGCAACGCCGCCTTGCTCAGTCCGCGCACCGCGCAGCGGTTGGGTATCGCGGACGGCGGACCGGTGTCGCTCTCGGCCAGCGGCCGCACGTTGGAGCTGCCCGCGCACGTCGTGCCCGGCCTCGCCGACGAAACGGTGACCGTGCACTTCGGATATGGCCGCGCCGGCGCTGAATCATTGGCGCGCGGCGTCGGCGCCAGCGCGTACGCGTTGTGGCCGGCGCTCGGCGTGCGGTATGAATCGGGCGTGTCGATCGCGGCAGCGGGGTCGGCCGGCCCGCTGTCGATCGCACAGACGCAATCGACGATGCAAGTGAATGAGCCCGTGCGCCGAGCGTCGCTCGATCAGTATCGGGCATCGCCGACGAGTGTCGCTCCCCGGCCCAATCGCGTGTTGTCGCTCTACCCTGCCCAGCCGGCGAGCCGGCACGCGCCAGAGCAGTGGGCGATGACGATCGACCTGAGCACGTGCATCGGCTGCGGCGCGTGCGTCGTGGCGTGCCAGGCGGAGAACAACATTCCGGTCGTCGGCGCGGAAGAGGTGCGCAAAGGCCGGGCGATGCAATGGCTGCGCATCGACCGCTACTTCGCGTCGCGCGAAGCAGAGATCGAAGCGCTGGTCCAACCGATGCTCTGCCAGCATTGCGAGCACGCGCCGTGTGAATACGTCTGCCCCGTCGAGGCGACGACGCACAGCAGCGACGGCTTGAACGAGATGGTCTACAATCGCTGCGTCGGGACGCGCTTCTGCTCGAACAACTGTCCGTACAAGGTGCGCCATTTCAACTGGTTCGACTACAACGCGCACTTGTCCGAAACGGAGATGATGGTAAAGAATCCGAACGTCACGGTGCGCGAGCGTGGCGTGATGGAGAAATGCACGTTCTGCGTACAGCGCATCCGCGAAGCCGAGATCGCCGCCGGGCGCGACGGACGTCCGATGCGCGGCACCGACGTGCGCACCGCGTGCCAGCAGGCGTGTCCGACGAATGCCATCGTCTTCGGGTCGCTGAGCGAGAGCGACTCCGAGGTCGTACGCCGCCGCGAGCAGCCGCGCGCCTACGCGGCGCTCGAGGATCTCGGGACCGAACCGCGCGTGAAGTATCTGGCGCGCATTCGGAACACGAATCCCGATGTGAGCTCGGGAGAAGCAAAGTGACCGCGGCACGCGTCGAGCTCGACGTTCTACAAACGGCGGACGAGGCGTTCCCGCGTCCGCCCGAATTCCCTGTCCTGCATTTCGACGGAACCGATCGCGCCCTCACGGATCAGTTGCTCGCACCGCTCCGCGGCTCGGGCCGAGTGTGGTGGTCGCTGTTCGCGCTGTGTGGTTTGGGAACGGCGGTGTTCGTGTTCTGCATATGGTACACGGTGGCCAAGGGCATTGGGACGTGGGGAAACAACATCCCTGTAGCCTGGGCGTTCGCCATTACAGATTTCGTATGGTGGATCGGGATCGGCCACGCGGGCACGTTCATCTCCGCGTTTCTGCTGCTGCTCAACCAGCACTGGCGAACGTCCATCAATCGGGTGGCCGAGGCGATGACGATCTTCGCGCTGGTGAATGCGGGCATTTTTCCGATCCTGCACCTGGGCCGCCCGTGGTTCTTCTACTGGCTCATTCCCTACCCGTCGACGATGGGGGTGTGGCCGAACTTCAAGAGTGCGCTGCCGTGGGACGTCGCGGCGGTGACGACATATTTCACCGTGTCTCTGCTGTTCTGGTACGCAGGGCTGGTCCCTGATCTGGCGACGGTGCGCGATCATGAAACGTCGCTGCTCAGGCGGCGCATCTACGGCTTGTTCGCGCTCGGTTGGCGCGGCGCGAGCGTCGAGTGGCGGCAGCATCGAATCGCGATGGTCATCCTGGCCGGGCTGGCGACGCCGCTCGTCGTGTCGGTGCACAGCGTCGTGAGCCTCGACTTCTCGATCGCGCAGCTGCCGGGCTGGCATTCGACGATTTTCCCCCCGTACTTCGTGGTCGGCGCGATTTACTCGGGCTTCGCGATGGTGATGCTGCTCATTTTGCCGCTGCGCCGCGCGTACGGGCTCGAGAACGTCATCACGAAGCGGCATCTCGACGCGATGGCGAAGCTCACGCTCGTGATGGCGCTGATGCTCACCTACGCGTACGGCGTCGAGCTTTTCGCGGCCTGGTACAGCCGCGACCCGAGCGAGCGATTCACCTATCTCGTCGAACGTCCGACGGGCGGCTACGCGCTCCTCTACTGGATCATGATCACCTGCAACGTGGTCGTGCCGCAGGTGTTGTGGTGGAAGAAGTACCGCACGAGCGTCAAGGTGCTCTGCGCCGCGAGCGCCGCCATTCTCCTCGGCATGTGGCTCGAGCGATTCATCATCATCGTTGCGTCGCTCGACCGCAGCTTTCTGCCGTCGAGCTGGCATCTCTATCGCCCGACGTGGGTGGACCTCGGGCTGATTTTCGGCAGCATCGCGCAATTTGGATTGTTGTTTCTCCTGTTCGTGCGCTTCGTGCCCTTCGTCGCGATCAGCGAAGTGAAGCGCCTGCGCCACGACCTCGCCGTGAACGGCGAGCGCGAGATCGGACTGCCGCATGCGTGACGCACACTGGCCCAACGGTGCGATCGCGGCGGAATTCGCCGACGAGTCGCAATTTGCCGGCGCGGTCGCGGCATTGGGCGAGCAAGGTTATACAAAACTCGAGACGTACTCGCCGTATCCGGTGCCGACCGTCGACGCGACACTGCGCGAGCCGCCGTCCCTGTTGCCGCCGCTCGTACTGGTCGCCGGACTCGCCGGTGGTCTCATCAGCTACTGGATTCAGTGGTACACCAACGCGGTTTCGTATCCACTCAACATCGGCGGACGGCCGGCGCACGCGGCACCGGCGTTCTTCATTCCAACGTTCGAAGGAACGGTGTTGGCGGCGGCGGTCACCGCATTCGTCGCGCTGTTCGCGATGCTCCGGCTTCCGCGCCCGTGGCACCCGATGTTCGAGGTCGACGGCTTCGAGCGCGCTTCGATCGATCGTTTCTGGATCGCGATCGATGTGTCGGATGAACGCGCCGGCGGCGAGAACGCGATGCACGCCCTCGAGGCGCTTCAACCACTGCGCGTGATGCGCGTGCCGCCGTCGCAATGAGCGGGCGATTGAGTGTTCTCGCATGGGCGCTTGCGCTCCCGCTCGCCTGTGGGCGTCCTCGCGACTCCCGCGAAGCGCGCGACTTCGAGCGCATGCGTCAGCAGCAGCGCTACGATCCGTACGAAGCAAGCCGCTTCTTCGCCAACGGCGCTGTGCTCCAAGCGCCGCCCGCGCACACGATGTCGCGTTCAGCCGCGTACGCATCTCCGCCGGCCGCGCCGTCGCTCGACGCGGGCGCGCGCCAGTTCGCCATCTCATGCGCGCCGTGTCACGGCGCCGGTGGATTCGGAGGCGGACCGATGGCCGCGAATCTTGCCGCGCATCGGCCGCCGTCGCTGCGCTCCGGCCCTGTCACCGCACTCACGCCTGACCAACTGTTCGCGATCATCACCAATGGTTTCGGCGTCATGCCGCCGTACGGATGGCAGCAGCCCGAGCCGGTGCGGTGGTCGGTGGTTGCATACGTCCGCGCACTCGGCGCACAGCCGTCGACCGCGGATACTCGCGCTGACTCGGCAGAAGCGGCAACGCTGCGACGCACCGACTCGCTCCGCACCGCGGGCGCCAGCCTGTCGCAGATCGTGAAGCAGGCGGGCGTTCCATGATTCGCCAAACTGCCGCGGTGTTTCTCGCTGCGTACGCAGCGGTGTTGAGCGTGGTCCTCGGCACGCTGGCGATGAGTCTCATCGCGCACCTCACGACGGCGACGTGGTTTCGCTCGTTTCGTCCGCACGCACGACGAGTGTTGCGATCGCTGCCCGTGCTCGCCGCGCTCGGCGTAATCGTGCTCGTCGCGATGCCCGTGTTGTTTCCATGGTTCGGTGCCGGATCATCGGCGACCGATGTTGGACACTATCTGAACGCGCCTTTCTTCGTCGTGCGATTCATCATCTACTGGATCGCCTGGCTCGGCATCGCGCGCGCGTTGGCCGCGACCGATCGCCTCGCGGAGTCGGGCGACGTCGAGCGCGCGGCGGCCCGCTATCGCAACGTCGCGGCGGCTGGACTCATCGTGCTCGGCATCACGATGACGTTCGCGGCGTTCGACTGGATGATGTCACTCACACCGGCGTGGGTGTCGACGATCTACGGCGTGTACTGGTTCGCCGGCGGCATGGTCGGAGCCCTCGCGCTGCTTGGGCTTCTCGCATCGCGCGCCGAGACGCCGGCCGACGACCTCGATTCGCTGGGCAAGCTGCTGCTCACGTTCATCCTCTTCTGGGTGTACTGCGGGTTCGCGCAATACATCGTGATCTGGAGTGGCGGCCTGCCGCGCGAAGTCGACTGGTATGTCGTGCGCACACGCGGCGGTTGGGCCGGTGTCGCGACGTTGTTGTTGTTCGCCGGCTTCGCGTTCCCCTTTCTGCTGTTGTTGATGCGCGCGCTCCGCCGCAGTCCGGCGATCATCGCCGGACTCGGCGTGCTGTTGCTCGCGCTTCACTATCTCGACACCCTGTGGATCGTGTTGCCGGGCGTCGTTGCGTTCACGTGGTGGACGTTCGTGCTCTGCGCGCTGGCGCTCGGGATCGCGGGCGCTGGCACCTGGGTCAGTTTTTCAACACGACCATCGTAAGCCGATCGCCCGCCGACTCGCCGGCTGATACGCCGCCGTAGCCTTTCGCGGTCAGTCGATTAGCGGCAATCCCCTGACTCGTCAAATATGCCTTGACGGCATCGGCTCGCCGCTGCGTGAGCGATCGCGACGCCTCGGCACTGGAGCCCGCCGCGGCGTACGATTGTACTTCGATTCGCACTTTGGGGTTCGCGCGCAGATACCCGACGACTTCGTCGAGCGCGGAGCGCTGTGTGGCGCCGAGGGACGCCGACTTCGCGGCAAAGCCGATCGCGCGCGTCGTTGCCGAGCCGCGTCCCAGGCTGGCGAGGAAGCCTTGTTCGAGCTTGGTCGGAGGAAGGACGGATGCGAGGATCCGGTCGTTGATGTCACGGCCACGGTACATCTTGCCAGGCGGTTGCGGGCAAGCAATGACATGAACCCGAAGATGGTACGTCTTTGAGGCTGATCCGTCGCGCGGATACATCGTGATGTCGAGATTGGCATCGCCAGGCGTGCGGCCGTTGACATCGACCGCGCCTTCTTGTCCCGACTCCGTGCCCGTCGCCGGATAGTGGCCATGATTCGGCGGAGGTGGATCCGTATTCTTCGTCTTGGCGTCAGCGGGCAGGCCAACTTGTCCGGCTATCGGATAGAATCGATAGTCCTTGCTTCCTGCGCACACCGTGACGTGATATGTGTCGGCGGGATCCCCGGGAGCGTGGAGCGCCCAGTTATAATCGGTTGGATTGTTGTTCTGATCCCTTACCGGATTGCCGCGATTCTGCGCACCAGCCATCGGCGTGACCGCGAGCAGCAACGCGACTCCGAGCACTTCGGCACGAAGTGCCGTACGACCGTGATTCGCTCGACGCATGGGATCTCCCTTCGCGACTCTTGGTGACGTCCTACGGATTTCCGTCGACATGCGGCGCCGCAAGCGCGACGATCGGCGCGATGGACTCGGGCGGGCGCGCGAGAACTCATAAATACAGAAACGCGACAATCGCGCAAGAAGGAGTTTGCGGAAATCAGGCGTTTACGCCGCTATTCTCCCAACTGCTCCGCAATCCACTCCTCCACGCGACGCCACTCCTGTTCGGGCGTCAGACGAACATAGCGCCACGTGGGCCCGCAACCGGCACTCGCATGCGGCACCAGTTGAATACTGATATACCAATATTGTGATTCGCTTCGGCGTGCCGGAATTCGCGCGGCATAGAGCCGCGCTTCCCCCGGACCGACATCCCACGCCTGCGCGATGTGAAACCGCGTTTCAGCAGTGTCGCACGGCAGCGGCTCCGCGTGACGCACCGACATGACATGCCGAACGGAGTCGACGAGATGAGTCCATCGGGTGGAATCATCCAGTTCCACGTAGCGACTGTAACGCTGAACCGACCGTGTAATCCGATTCATCTGCAGCGTCGTGTATTCGTGCGGAACCCAGATGCGAGCTGGCATTGAATCCGTGGTGCACCAAAGGTCGTGCACATTGTGCGCGCACTTCGACCCTTCGATCGTCACGCGCCAATCGATACCGACGAGACGCCCGTCGCGTATGGGACGCCGGTACCACACCGCGACCGCGATGCCGATCACCACGGCGGCCGCGGCGACGAGGCCAATCCGATATCGACGCGCCAATCTCTTACCGTCCCACCGGCCAAGCCCAACCGATGAGGCTTCCGAGTATCACGCCCGCCACCGCGCCTTCACCAGCCGAAAACAGCATCACGTCGATTCTGTCGCGTGTCCCGTTACACGGGTCGCGCACACATCCTATTTGGTAGAGGGTTCCACCCGCCGCGCCGAGGATGCCGCCGATGAGGAATCCGGCCACGCTACCGTTGCGTGTATGCCGCGAGCGCGCCGACAGCACAGCGTCCGCGACATGCGTTGAATCCATCGGCGAGGTGCACACGCGATCGCGGCCCGCGGAGAGGAGCCCGATCACCGCGCCCACCGCAACGGACCCGATGACAATACGATGACTCGTCGTCTGATCGTGTCGATGAACGATGGTCGCCGGGATCGCGCCCGCGGCCGCGCCGAGACCGGCGCCGACCGCCGTACTCACGAAGCGATCCATCCCGCAGCCGCCGTTCAGCTGCGCGCCGAGCGACGGCGCGCCGATGAGAACCATGATCGAGATCGCCGAAAAAACTGCTGTGCTTGGCAAACGCCTGAGTTGCATCCAGCTTCTCCCGCCAGCCCACGCTGAAGTTACGCAGGGAACCGTTTCATCGTGACCGTGGCCGCGATCGTGCGGTCAATGAGAGCAACGGAGGTTGTCTCCATGCATCCCACGCGTATTGGATTGGCAGCCAGTGCCCTTGCCGGCGCCGCCGGCCTGGCTGCCCACGCGCCGTCTGCCACCCGCCACGCCGCCGCTCCACTCGTCGTTCACGAATGGGGAACGATCACCACCAAGCACGCCGGCGACGGCGCGCCCCTCGGCTGCCTCAATCAGATCTCCAGCTCCGAGGCGCTGCCCGAATTCGTACACCGGTTCGAACCGGCGGGTCTGAAAGCGCCGCTCGGCGACCCCGGATGGGTCGCGACGACGTCGAGCACCAAGCGTGTCCCCCTGATCAAGAGTGACATCGCGCCCTGCCGTCCGGACGTGACGATGCGACTCGAGACGCCGGTGATCTATTTCCATCCGTCTGCAAATAGCCCGGCCGTTCCTCCATTCGACGTGCGAGTCCACTTCCGGGGCGGCGTGCTCAATGAGTTCTACCCGAATGCAAACGCCTCGGTCTCGGTCGACGAGGACGTGATCGATGCGGGCTCCAACTCGCTCGCCGCGGTGTCGCACCGCAGCAGGCCGTGGAAGGGCGCGAGGCTCGACAATTCAGTGATCGGCGCGCTTGCCTGGAATGGAATCACGTTGAAGGGCGCCATCACCCCGCCGAAAACCGACGCGCACGTCTGGCTATCGCCGCGCGCCGCGCAGTCGGCCGGCGTGCTCACCACGTCGGGCGAAGCCGAGCAATACTTGTTCTATCGCGGAGTGGCGCATCTGGACGCCGTCGTTCGCACACAGCGCACCGCGAACGGATTCCGTCTCCTCGCCCCAGCTGATCTCGCGTGGATGCGCCAAACGTCCATGACGATTCCGGCCGCGTGGCTCCTGGACGTGAGACCGTCCGGCGTCGCGGCATTTCGCGCGATCGGCCGAGTCGACATCGCGAAGTCAGCGCAGGGTGCGACACTCGCCGACGTATCACGCCTCGACGATTCGGAGTACAGCACCCACGCGTTCGCCGATCTGCGCACGGCGATGCACCGCTCGCTCGTCGCTCGAGGCTTGTTCGACGACGAAGCGAGCGCCATGCTCGAGACGTGGAGCACGAGCTACTTCAGGGGAACGGGAACGAGAATTTTCTATCTCGTGCCGCGGGAGTGGACGGACTACTTCCTTCCGCTCGACTTCTCGATTCCGACCCAACTCACGCGGGTGATCGTCGGCAGGGTCGACCTGGAACCTTGAGCAGCGCCGCCGAGTCGAGAACGTGTCCCAGCCACGCTCTCGACTCCGCGAAACTCAACACGCCGGACCAAAGAAGAACCTCGCACCGAAGTTCGGCGCAGGCGTCGTGACCATGTTGTAGATCGGCCCCGGCAACAATCGAATCTGCCCCGGAGTGAGCAGCTCTTTCAGAAAGCCCGCTTCGCCGTAAATGAGCTGCCACATGTCGGTCTCGGTGTCCGTCACGCGCTTCGCGGCAACCTTCGCGCTGAAGTCCATCGGCATCGCAAAGAGATACTTCGCCAGTTCCCCATACACGCTGTCCGCCTTGGCACGCATGAACTTCTGGCGAGCCTGCATCTTCTCGACCTGATCGCGCGACAGCGCCAGCGAGTCCGAGAGTCGCAGCAGCAAGCGATAGATGTCCGAATAGCCGTTGGCGCCCTGTGCGTTGCCGCACACGTAGCGGTGTTGAATCGTGTCGGCGGTGGCGCGCGTTCCGGCGAGCGGAGCCTTCACTCGCACATTGAGAACGACGGCCTGCTCCTGCCGATTCGGCCCGTAGTCCCACCGCACGTCGAGCGTCATGCGGAAGGGCGAGCGAAGCGTGGTGAACGCCGGGTTCGTGTTACCGAATCGCGGATTCACCTGATACTGATAGCGCTGCGCGATCGGATCGAACCCACGCACCTGATACAACGTGCCATCGGGGAACGGCGTCATTCCCCACCCATGCAGGTGATCGCTGCCGTGCAGCAGCTGATCGAGCCCGCCGAGCGGATTGGCGAGGTTGAGCGTGACGTTCAGGCGATTGTCCGTCTTCGGAATGTTCGTCGCGAAGATGCTCGCGTTCATCGTCGCGCTCCACGGACCTACGCAGCTGTTACGCCCGGCGAGCGTGCCGATTTGCGAGCTGAGGCAATCGCGCGCTGATTGGGATCCGTTGGCCATCAGGTCGCGCAGACCCTGCGTCACCGCCGCGTCGGTGCCCGTTCCCGGATTGAAGATGAACGCGCGATCGTTGAACCACCCGTCGCCGTTCACGTCGCCGGCGACGATCGGCGTGTAGCGAAGCCCCGACGCAAATTTCATGGCCGTCGAGACATAGAAGAACTTGTATAGCGGCCGCGCCGCCTGCACGATGAATTGATGCCGCGGCTGCGTGGCAACGGCCGCCCATTCGATCGCGCGGGGATCGGTCGCGGTGCTCTGATCGAAACCGCGCGCCTGCGACCGCGCGTCCGACCACGTGTAGCCGAACGTGACGAGGCCGAACCGGAACGGAATGTTTGGAATGACGTAGGCCACGATCTGCCGCGTATCACCCTTCAAGTCAGATACCCGGTCGCTCACCTGGCTGAATGACGCCGAGCGTCGCGACTCGACCGCCGACGCCACGCCGGTCGTCGGAACGATGCTCGCCGCCGAGACGAACACCGGACGATTCCCTTCGTTGCTCAGCGCGAACTTCTGCGCCCCGGCGAAGTTGAGATCGACCGTCCCCGGTTGAGCGAGATTCAGCGAATACGTCCCGTCGATCGCGAGATAGTTGCCGAGGATGGTGTTCGTCCACCCGAGCGTGGCGCGCCACGAGCGCATGGGTGAGTACGACGGATCGACGAGCACCGCACTGCGCGCCGTGTCGGCAAAGATCGGCGAGCCGCCGGCACAGGTCGAGGGGACCGCCGACGGATCGTTCAGGAACGATTGCCAATCGGGAATCGGCGCCGCCGGACCGGTACACGTGAGACGCTCGGTGCTGCCCGGCAAACCAGTGGTGCCAATGGCGTCGGACAGCAGATTGCTCCGTAAGAAATTTCTAAATTCGCCGATACCACCGCGGATGGCGGGGCCGCCGCGCCCGATCAGCGACCATGGCGAGACATTGATACTGTTGAACGGCGAGTGGGTCTTGTAGTACCAGTTGAAGCCGACGCGCGGACTCAGCGCCACGGAGTTGGGCGATTGGTCATTGCGAATGCCAAACGCGTTCTGGATGGCGGGATTGAACGTCGGGAGACCGGTGAACGCATTGGCATCGATACGCACACCGCCCGTCAGCACGAACGGCTGCGTGACATAGTTGGTCCCGATGGCCGCCGCACCCATCCACTCGCCGCCCGCGCGGTCCGGCGTGTTGAGCGTTCTCGTAAATCCGCTCGGGCGATTCGCCGCGAGGTCCGCGAGCGACGCATAGCTGAACGACCCGAGCCGGTTGCTGCTCAACGATTGATCGAAATGCTCATACCGGGACTGGAAATACAGCGTCGTCGGCAACGACTGATGGTCCCGCAAGAGGAACGTCGTCTGATTGTTCGCTTCCAGGGCGACCACGCGATTGTCCCGCGCGAACGCGCTGTTCCCGCCAAAACTGAGCGAGCCGATCGTCGGCCCGCCGGTCGCCAGCGACGACGCGATGAGCACGTTCCCGCTCGGCAGCTCGAGATACGGTGTTCCCTTCTGCTCGTTGAACGACACGCCGGCCATCGTCTCGCTCACGTAGTCGCCGAACTTGCCGAAATAGCGCGAATACAATCCCTGCACCTGCGCGCCGCCGTTCTGGACCTTGCCCGTCGTGGCAGGCAGCGCCGTCGGCGCGAGATTCGGCGCGCGCGTCTCCTGATAATTCCCGAGCATCACGACGTTCCACTGCGGAAGCGGCGTCTGTCCCGGCGGCGGATTCGGCCGCGCGAAGTCTATCCGTTCCGCGAAATTGCCGTTGAACGTCGTCCGCTGATCGGGAATGCCGCCCCGCGTGAGCGGCACTCGCTCGGAGCCAAGAATCTGCGTGAGGCGCGCGGCCGAGTCGGGCGAGATGCCGGCGTGAAGCAGTGCGTCGGGATCGAGGTCGAGCAACGACGACACGGGCGCACGAATCAGCGACGCCGAGTAGCCCGCGTTGTAGAAGTATCGATCGAGCGAGAGCGGGCCGCTCCGGCTGCCGCCCAGCTGCAGATTGCTGTACTTCTGCCCAAAGCGCTCGGCGATCGGATCGCCAACCTGAAGCGACGGCGCGTCGAGTGTCACACGCGCGCGACTCTGAAGGATGTTGCTGCCGCGGTTGATCGTTGTCTGCGCGAGCGCACCGCTGAAGCCGCCCCGGGTCGGGTCCCAAGGCGATGCAACGAATCGGGTATTGGTGCTGAGATCCCGCGGCAGTGCGTCGCCGGAGAAGGACATGCCGTTGACCGTCTTCATGTTGGCGTCGGCCCCAAGCCCGAATGCCGAGAACCCTCCGCCCGAAAGCCCGGTGTAGCCCGGCGTCATGGCGGCCATCGCATCGAAGTTCCCCTGAAGGTCTGGGGGGAGCGCGTTGGTGACGCCGTCGAAGCTCTTGTTCGATGGATCGGCGCCGAAGCCGACGTCATTGCCCGCCGTTCGCTGCGGCCGCGGCCGCGCTGCCTGCACGCGCACGCCGGCGACTTGCTGTACGTTCGGCGCGAGATGCGCATTCACGACGGTCAGCGAATCAGCGCGCGGAATGGTCACCCGCTGCCGAAACGCGCGGAAGCCGAGCGCCGAAACGTTGAGGATGTATTCGCCGGTGGGATTGGCGATCGCGATGCGAAACGCACCCGCCGAATCGGTCTTGCCGAGAATGGTCTCGGCCGACGGCGCGACGGTGACGATGACGTCGGCGGCGGGAATCGGCTTTCCGCCGCTGTCGCTCGTGACGCGACCCTGGATCACTTGTTGCCGCGCCTGAGCGTGGGCCAGGACCGGGAGTGCAAATAAAATGCAAAGAGCGAAAGCAGCGCGTTTGATCGGCACGCGGTAGCTCCGACGAGAGGGGGGGAGTTCTGACCAGTATAACTCCGCTGACGCGCCGTGAGACACGTCTTGGCGGCAGAAGGTTGCCCGGATTGGTGCGGGTCTTGACACGCAGATGGAGATAAAATATTATCTCCAAGAGATAAAAAATTATCACATGAACAGCCTGGCATTCGCAATCCGCGGCCTCCGCCGCGCCCCCCAGCTCACCGCGGTCGCCGTCATCACCCTGGCGCTCGCGATCGGCAGCACGACCGCGGTGTTCAGCGTCGTCGATGCCGTCGTGCTCCACGGCCTGCCGTACGGCAACGCGGGCCAATTGCGCAGCATCTACGAGCGCAGCGACGACGGCCAGCTTCGCATCCCTTCGTTCCCGACGTTCACCGACTGGCAGACCGCCGCCGCGAGTGTCCGCGACGCCATCGACGGCTTCGCCTTCGTGCGCGGCGACGGAATCTTCATCGGCGACAATCCCGAACGCGTCATCGCGGCCTACGTCACGCCCGGCTTCTTCAAGTTGATGGAGACGCGTCCGCTGCTCGGCAGGGTGTTCGCGACGGACGAAGAGCGACTCGGAGCATCGCGCGTCGCCGTGGTGTCGTACGACTTCTTCGTGCATCGCTTTGGCGGAGATCCGTCGATCATCGGCAAGGCCGTCGCGTTCGATAGCGTCCCGACGACAATCATCGGCGTGATGCCGCGCGGCTTCGCGTTCCCGAACTTCGGCGCCGGCGGATGGCTGCCACCCGCCGCGTGGCAACCCATCGCCGTGTTTCAGGCGACGCACACCGCGCTCACCAAGCGCGAGCTCCACGTCGACAGCCGATCCATCGTCCGCTTGCGCGCGGGCGCCGACTCCGTGCGCGCGACGACCGCCATGCGCACGATCGCGCAGCGGCTCGCCATGGAGTATCCCGCGCAGCAGGCGCACTGGACGTCGGTCGCGATTCGTCCGCTCTCGCAGGAATTGTTCGGCCAACTCTGGTCGACACTCGCCCTCGTTTCGGGCGCGATCGGACTCGTGCTGCTGCTCGCATGCGCGAACGTGACGAACCTCATGCTGATTCGCGCCAGCGTCCGCGGCCAGGACTTCGCGCTGCGCGCCGCACTCGGCGCGGGTCGCTGGCGCCTCGCGCGACAGCCGCTCGTCGAAGCCGGCGTCATCGCGGTCGCGAGCGGAGTGCTCGGCATCGCGCTCGCGTCGGCGCTGGTCTCCTTCGCTCGGCCGTTCGCGGCGCAGCGCCTGCCGTTCGCCGACCATATTGCGCTCGATCCAGCGGCCGTGGCGTTCGCCGTTGGTGTCACCGCGTTGACGATGCTGCTCGTCGGCGCGCTGCCCGCGTTGCATGCAAGCCGCCAGAATCTCGTCGATCGGCTCCGCGGCGGAGGAGCGTCGCGCGGCGGGAGCGCGGACTTTCGCGTGCGCAATACACTTGTCTCACTCCAATTCGCGCTCGCGATCACGCTCCTGATCGGCGCGGGGCTGCTGGTGCAAAGCGTTCGCCGCCTCACCGCCGTTCCACTCGGCTACGATCCCGACGGCGTGATTCGGTTCGCGATCTCGCCCCCGGCGAAGCGATACGCATCGCCCGACGATGCCGCGGCGCTCTATAAGAGAATCATCGAAGCCGTGCGCGCGGTGCCGTCGGTCCGGACCGTCGGCGCGGCGGGTGGCGCGCTGCTCACGACGAAGATCGGTCTGGAAGGGCATCCCGCGTCCGAGAATCCGCCGACGGCGCTCTACCATCCGATTTCCGCGGAATACCTCGGTGCGTTACACATCCCAATCAAGCGCGGCCGCGGTTTTACGGAAGACGACATGCGATCGCCTGTCGGCCTCTTGGTGACGGACACGCTCGCTCGAAAGCTGTGGCCGAATGGCGATGCCGTCGGACAGCGCATCACGATTTACCGACAATCACAGGCGCGCGCGGACATCGGCCAACCGATCACGCTGCCGATCGTCGGCGTCGTCGCGGATTATCACGAGTTTGGCGCGGCCACGGATCCTCAAGCCGAAGTGTTCTTGCCCTACACGCTCGAGGTGTGGCCGTGGATGACCTTCGTCGCCAGGGGGTCGCAAACACCAGCGGTGCTCGCGAGCGTGAAGAGCGCCATCAAATCGGTCGAGCCCGCGATCACCTTCTTCGGCGAGCCGAGCTTCGACGATGCGGGCCGCGCGCCGAAGTTCTCGGATCCGCGCATGTTCGTGACGAGTCTGTTGACGGGTTTCGCCGGCGTCGCGCTGATCCTCGCCGCGATCGGTTTGTACGGCGTCGTCGCCTATGCCGTCGCGCAGCGTACGCGCGAGATCGGCATTCGGCTCGCGATCGGCGCGACGCCGGTGCACATCACACGGTTGCTCGTGCGCCAGGCGTCGTCCTTCGTGCTGTTCGGCATGATCGGCGGACTGGCGGCGGCGTTCATCGTGACGCGGCTGCTCGCCTCGTTGCTGTTCCAGACCGCGCCGACGGACGTCGCGACCTTCATCGTCGTGCCGTGCGTGTTGACGCTGGTCGCGGGTGTAGCGAGTGCGGTTCCCGCGCTGCGCGCCGCCAAGACCGATCCCTCGATCGTGATACGCGCCGAGTAAACCTGTCAATCAGCTCGCGGCGTCGGCGCGTCCATGCGCCGAGCCGCGGAGTATCACCGTCGGCGACGAGCGGATGGCGTCCCAGAGCGCTTCGTCGGATTCGCGAGGTTCGTCGATCAGCTCGCGCGCCGAGATCTCGAAGGCGACCGTGGCGCCGCCAAAGATGTCGGGTGAGATCGCGACGCCGTCGGGCGTGCGCGACACCTGCCAGTCTCCGTACTGGGCGAGATCCGTTGCGTCGGTGCAGAAGTTCAGCGAGATGATGTCAGCGAGACGCACGAACGTGTAGTCCTCGAGGAGCTGCTCGAGCGGCGCTTCGCATTGCCGCAGCAGCGCGTCGCGCCGTTGCTCCATGTCTCTGAAGAAGTCCTTCCACTCCGGATTGCCGCGCTGGCGATAGTACACGGTGGCCGCGTGCTGCGCGACGAGCGCCGCGGCGTACGCGTTGTCGGTGCCGAGCAGCGCGACGCAGCGTGGCCAGACGCCCTGCCTGACGGAGGTGGGCGCGGTGATGAAATCGAGGACGGCGCCGGTGGTTGGATTGATTCGCGGCGATGCGTCTTCGACCGCCCATCCCGTGTCGTGCTCGGCGATCGCCTCGAGGATCGTCGCGCGGCGCGGATGGCCGGCGAGCGCGGCACAGTGCTCCATGATCGTCGCGGCGAGGCGCGCGTGATCGGGCTGCGTGATGAGCTGCAGACGGCCGTTCGAGTGGCGAACGATCATCCGGGAAGATTCACCCTTGACCAACCCGCCGACACTAGTTTACTCTATGCCTCGAGCAATCCACGGTGGATCGATGCCCGAGGCGGAGTCGCGCGACCTGTTTCCCGGCGCGCTCGAGATGATGGTGCTGCGGCTGTTGAAGGTCGAGCCGATGCACGGCTACGCGCTGGTACAGCGCATTCAACAGGCGTCGGGCAACCTGCTCCAGGTCGAGGAGGGATCGCTCTACCCTGCCCTTCAGCGTTTACTCAAGGACGGGTTGGTGAAGGCCGAGTGGGGGGTGTCGGCGACGAATCGTCGCGTGCGGATCTATCGATTGACGCCGGCGGGGGCGAAGCATCTCGTGCGGGCGGTCTCGAGCTTCGAGCGCATGTTCCAGGGCATCAACCTGGTGCTCGCGCTGGGAGAGGGGTGAGCGACGCATGAGCATTCTCGATCGCGTGTTCCGCCGGCGACGCATCTACGACGATCTGCACGAGGAGATTCGTGCGCACCTCGACGAAAAGACCGAGGCGCTCATCGCGGCGGGCTACACGCGCGCGGAGGCGGAGCGCGAGGCGCGGCGCGCGTTCGGGAACGTCACGGCGTTGCAAGAGCGCGGACGTGAAACGTGGCAGTGGCCGACCATTGAGTCATTGTTGATGGACGTGCGCTTCGCGATGCGGCAGCTCGGGCGCGCACCGGCGGTCGCCGCGATCGTCGTCGTGACGCTCGCGCTGGGCGTCGCCGCGACGTCGACGGTGTTCAGCTGGACGCGCGCCGTGCTGCTCGATCCCCTGCCGGGCGCCGCTGACGCATCGCACGTCATGATGCTCGAGTCGACGACGTCGTCGGGCAGCTGGACTCCCGTCTCGTGGCTCGACTACCGCGACTTTCGAAAATACTTGAAGTCATTCGACGGCCTCGCCGCGGCGTATCCAATGTCGCTGACGCTCGGCGACGTGGAGCGACCCGAGCGTGCACCCGGCGAGCTGGTCTCCACGAATTTCTTCGACGTGCTCCGCGTGCGTCCCGCGCTCGGACATTTCTTTTCGTCGGCCAACGGTGACGTCGAGGGCGCGCAACCGCTCGTCATCATCGGCTACGGCTTGTGGCAGCGTCGCTGGCACGGCGACAGCGCCGTCATTGGAAAGGTCGTCGAGATCAATCGGTTTCCGTTCACGATCGCGGGCGTCGCGCCGAAAGCCTTTCGCGGCTCGATGCCCGGTGAAGAGGTCGAGCTCTGGGTTCCGGCGGCGATGGTCGGCCAGATCATGCCGACGATCGGCTCGATGCTGCACGATCGCGATTGGCGGACGTTTCGCGTGCTCGCTCGCGTAGCTCCGCGCTATTCGGCGGCGGCCGCCGGCGACGAAGTGCGGCGCTTCGGCACGTTCATGAGCACCAGGAACGGCGGGCGCAGCGCCGGCATGAGCGCGAACCTTATGCCGCTCTGGCAATCGCACTGGGGCATTCAGGATGCGTTGCGCGCGCCGCTGCTGGTGCTGCTCGGAGCATGCGGGCTCGTGCTGCTCATCGTCTGCGCGAACATGGCGACGCTGCTCGTCGCGCGCGCAACCGGCCGGCGGCGCGAGCTGGCGTTGCGCACCGCACTCGGCGCGCCGAGGCGGCGTCTCGTGCGTCAGCTGCTGACGGAAGCATCGCTGCTGGCATTCACCGGCTCGGGGCTCGGGTTGTTCGGCAGCCTGTGGCTCGCGCGCTCGATGCATTGGCTCGTGCCGTCGTTCGCCGCGCCGACGCTGCTCGATCCGCGCGTCGACGGCGGGGTGGTGTTATTCACCACCGTGCTCGCGAGCGTCGTCACGTTCGTCGCCGGGATCGCGCCGGCGCTGCACGGGTCGCGCGAACGGTTCCGCGACACGTTGCGCGACGGGGATCGCATGTCGCCGGGCGTGTATGCGACGCGGCTGAGAAGCCTGCTCGTCGTCGCCGAAATGGCGTTGGCGATCGTGGCGCTGGTCGGTGCGGGGTTGTTCTACAACAGTGCGCGCCGCACGCGAGCGGTGTCGCCCGGATTCACCACGACTGGCGTCGGCATGGCGTCGGTGAGCCTGACGCTCGCCGGATATGATTCCGCCGCGGCGGACGACTTCCTTCGGCGCGTCTCGGATCGTATCGCGCGCGAGCCGGGCATCACCAGCGTCAGCTACACCGACTACGTACCGCTCAGCCTGAGCTCCGGCTCATGGGAGGATTTGCGGATCGAGGGTTATGCGCCGCAGACCACCGAGAACATGAAAGTCAACCGCGCCGCGATCGGCCCGGGCTATTTCAAAACGCTAAACATCGCACTGCTCAGCGGCCGCGATTTCACGTTCGACGATGACTCGGCGCACACGCCGGTGATGATCGTCAACGAAGCGTTCGTGCGGCATTTCTTCGCCGGACGGGCGGCCGTTGGCGCGCGGGTGCACGGCTGGGGCAAATGGTTCACGATCGTCGGCGTGGCAAAGGACGTGATGCAGTATCGTTTGACGGAGCCCGCGAAGCCGTACTTCTACGTCGCGATTCGGCAGGTCTATCGCCCGGAATATGGGTACACGTTCCTCGCGCGCGGTGCGGCGCCGGTCGATCAGACGGTGCGAGCGATCGCGCGGGCGGTCGCGTCCGTCGACGCGACTGTGCCGGTGTACAATGCGATGCCCCTGTTCGATTATATCGGCGCACCGATGCGGGGCGCCAAGGTGGCCGTTCGCATGCTCGCGTTGATGGCGATGGTGTCGTTGTTGCTGGCGGCGATGGGATTGTACGGCGTGATCTCGTACGCTGTCGCGCAGCGCGCGAAGGAAATCGGCCTGCGTGTGGCGCTCGGCGCGCGGCCGGTGGATGTGTTGCGTGTAGTCAGCGTGCAGGCGGGCGCGCTGTTGGCGATGGGACTGATCATCGGTCTCGCGACAGCCGCGGCGGTTGGGCGGGTGATCGCGGCGCTGTTGTACTCCGTCGGTTCGGCGGATGTGGTGATCTTCGCGGGCTCGGCGGCGGCGATGACGTTGATCGCGATCGCGGCGGTTGGTGTGCCGGCGCGGCGCGCGATGAATGTCGATCCGGCGGTGGTGTTGCGGGCGGATTAGAGGGGCGCTGAGTTTGAAGGGCGCTGAGTTTGAGGGGCGCTGTTGTCATCCCGAGCGCAGGCGCGCAGCGCCGGAGTCGAGGGACCCCCTTCTCAGCGGAGCGCTGCGTACGACTCCTCCGTCGGGACGGGGGTCCCTCGACTTCCCTTTCCCTTCGCTACGCTCAGGGTCAGGGTCGCTCGGGATGACACACGCGCCGCCGTCAGCTCGATCACGATCGTGTTGTCGGGATCGTGCACGTCGTAGAACACGGCGCCGTCTTTCTGATAGAAAGTGCCTGCCGTAAGCACTCCGGGAATTTGCGAACCGGGCAGCCTGACACCATGCCACCAGCCCCGCGCCGGTTCCGGGTCGGCGCGGACGGAGCGCACATGCTCGAGGGGAATATCGAGGCGGCTCTTGAGCGCCCACACCTTGTCCCATCCCTCGACTTCGAACACCACGCGATCGCCTTCGACGGACACGCGAACCATTGCATCCTCCCTATGGGCGTGTGATGCGCTCAGCGCCGCTCGCGAGCCCGGATCTCAATGGTCCGCTGCGACAGAATGTCCCGCGACGAACGACCGACCAGAACATTGTAATTCCCGCTGCTGGTAACCCACGTCTGCCGATCGGAGAGCCAATGCGCCAGCGGATGATTGGCCGCCCGCGGGTCGATGACGATACGTACGCGCCGCGACTCGCCGGGATTCAGCCACACCTTCTCGAAGCCGACCAATCGTTTCGGTGGTTCGCCAAGCGCGGTGGGCAGCGCGACGTAGACCTGCGGCACCTCGGCGCCCCGCCGATCGCCGGTGTTCGTCACGGTGAGCCAAACGTCGATCGGCTGGATTCCGTCCGCCGCGGACGGTGTAATTTCCACTTGTGATATATCAAAAGTAGTATATGACAATCCATATCCGAACGGGAAGAGCGGCTGCATGTTCCGCGCGTCGAACCAGCGGTAGCCGATGTCGAGGCCTTCGGAGTACGCCACCTTCGTCGGCACATCACTCGGCGTCGCGGCCGACACCGGCCGGCCGCTCGCATCGAGGCCAGGCCACCGGTCCGGCGAAATCGCGGGCAGATCAGCCTCTCGCCGCGGGAACGTGACCGGCAACCGGCCCGACGGCGTCGCCTCGCCGAACAACAGATCCGCGACGATGTTGCCGTCTTCTTCGCCCGGAAACCACGCCTCGAGCACGGCCGGCACGCGATCGATCCAGGGCATGACCGTCGACGCATTGTCCTTCAGCACGACGATCGTGCGCGGATTCGCCGCCGCCACCGCGGCAATGAGCGAGTCCTGTCCGTTCGAGAGCATGATGCTCGGGCGATCGCGCCCTTCGTCGGCGATCGTGCCGGCCAGCACCACGGCGATCTCCGCGCCGCGCGCCGCCGCCACGGCCGAGGTGAGATTCGCGTTGTCGTTCGCGACGATGGTGAGCGTCGTCGCCGCGCGCGAGCCAAGCCGCGCGAGTGTATGCCGCATGCCGTCGAGCGGCGCAACCGAGTACAGCGGAATCACGTCGGAGCTGCCGCCGCAACACCCCGCCACCGCCTTCGAGGCGTATTCGGCTTGACCGATCAGCGCAATCGAGCGCACGCGCTGTGGATCGAGCGGCAAAAAGCGTCCAACGTTCTTGAGCAAGACGGCGGACTGCTCGCCGATCGACCGCGCGATAGCGCCGTCGCGCACGGTGTCGATGACTGACTGCACGATCGGCCGGTCGAAGATGCCGAGCGCGAACATTACCGCATAGCGGCGAAGGAGCGCGGTGTCGATGTCCGTTTCCGAGATCTCGCCGCGGTCGAGCGCGGAACGCAAACTGTCCGGCGCCCACCACGGGCCGAAGCGCGAACCGCTCGGCGTGCTGACGTGAATGCCGGGCATCTCGTGGTCGACGCCGGCGCGCATCGCCGCCGCCGTCGCGTGGAGCGCGGTGAAATCAGTCTGCACGTAGCCGGTAAAGCCCCACTGCGTGCGCAGCACGTTCGTGAGATTGTACTCGTCCTGACACGCGTACGACCCGTCGACCATGTTGTACGAGCACATCACCGAGGCCACGCGGCCGTCTTTCACCGCCATCTCGAACGGCAGAAAGTAGAGCTCGTGCAACACGCGATCGTCCACCGTCTCGTTGACCGTGAAGCGATTCGTCTCCTGCTCGTTCGCCACGAAGTGCTTGGCCACGGCGATCACGCCGTGGCGCTGAATGGCCTGAATCTCGGCGGATGCCATCGTGCCGGTGAGATACGGATCCTCGCCGAAGTACTCGAAGTTGCGGCCGGCCTGCGGGACGCGCGCCAGGTTGAGGCCCGGTCCCTCGACGACGTCGAGCGCCAAGTCGCGGGCTTCAGTACCGATCACGTCGCCGAATTGCCGCGCGACACCGCGGTCGAACGACGCGGCGACGGCCATCGCCGACGGCAGCTGTGTCGCGCGCGCGGACTCCCGGCTCCCTTGTGCGCCGCGCGGAAGGTTCGGCGTGTCCAGCGGAACGCAATCGTTCTGCCCAACGCCGACGGGACCATTGGTGATTCTGAATGTTGGAATGAGCAGCCGTGGAATCCCATTCACGTGCCGAGCGCCGTAGCACTGCGGCAACTCCGGCACGACACCCGGGGAGCCGACGAGCTGCTCGAACTTCTCGGGCAGCGTCATGGCGCGAACGAGGCGCACGGCGCGACGCTCGGGCGCCAGTGCAGGATTCATCCACGGCGCGACCTGGCTTTGCGCGATCGGCGGCAGAGCGAGCAGCACGCTCGCGAGCGACACACGCAGCGGCATTGGAGCCGACCCCCGAATCGACATACCTTAATGTATGCCCGAGGCTTCGCTCCCTCGCCACGCGACGAACGGCCCCACGCGTGATCTCGTCGCGTTTCACTGGCGCGCGGGCGCGAGAGTGGCGTTGCGCGCCAATGCGATCGTCGGGGCGACAGTGGTGTTTTTCTACGGCCTCGAAGATGAAGCGCCGACGCGCATCCACGCCGCCATTCTCGAGCTCGTCGCGAGACGCGGCACGTGGAACACACGAGTGACGCTCGCGGCGATTTGTGTCGCGCTCGCCGGCGTCGCGATGCCGCGCATCACACTCGGCGCCACCGGTTGGATGCGAAGCCTCGCGGTCTCGCGGACGACGAGCCGGCGTGCCGCCATCGCCGCTCTCTGCGGCACGCAGGCATTCGCGATTGTCGTCGCGATCCTCGCGCTGCTCGGGGCGCTGTTCGTGTATCACGCCAGGTTGGACGCGGCGAAGGTCGCGAGCCTTCCGTTGATCATCATCTCGGCGGCCGCCGTGGTTCTTCCCGTCGAGAGACGTGCGGGACCCGCGCTGGCGCTGATTGCGCTCGCGCTCGCGGCGATTGGCGCGTGGATACCGAACATCATTGCCGTCGCCGTGCTGGTGAGCTCGGATCGCTTGTCCGGCGGTATCGTGCGACTGCGGCGCAAGCCGGTCCATACCGCACCGCGGTGGAGCATGGCCGCATCACCCATCGCGCAGTGGATTCGGCTGACGACGCGAACGCTTCCCGTCGCCACGCTCATCGCGATCACGTTCGCGCCGGCGATCTTCGTCGCGTTCGGCTATCTGATCGTGTTGCACAATCCTGATCTCGATCGCGAGGCGCAGATGCGCACGGTGCGCATCTGTGGATCGTTGGCGATCGCGGTACTCTCGACCGCGCTGGCGAGTAGCATCGTGCGCACGCGGCCCGCGTGGCCTTGGGTGCGCTCGCTGCCCTGGTCTTCCCGCCAACGCGTCGCAGGCGACGTGACCCTGCTCGGCGTCACCATGGCGCTTGCCGTCGTCGCGCTGGTGCCGCTCGACTGGCGATCGGCGATCGTCGTCGCGCTCTTGTTGCCGCCGATGGCCGCGGCCTCCGCGGCGTCGATTCGCGTCGGCGCGAAGCGGCAGGCGAGCGCGGGAGGAGACATCATGATCGCTGCCGTCGTGTTCGGCACCGCGATCGCGCTCTGGCCCTGGACCGGCGGCCTCTGCCTTGCGACAACGCCGCTGCTCTTCGCGCTCGCCGCGCGACGCGAGCGACGGCTGGTCAGCACGCGATGGGAGGAGTTGCATCACGACGCGACCGGCGATCCGGCCTGGATGTCCGCGACATGATTGCGCTCCGCGACGTCACCTTCGGTTACGACCCCGCGGTCTCGACGCTCGACGTTCCAGCGCTCGACATCGAGCCCGGTTTGACACTGGTCGTCGGCGCGAATGGCTCGGGCAAGAGCACGCTGCTGCGTTTGATCGCGGGCGTCGAAATGCCGCGCACCGGCACGATCACGATCGGATCGTGCGACGTGTGGCGTGACGAAGTCGGTGCGCGCCAACAATTGGCGTACGTGCCGGAAAGTCCGGAGCTCACACCGTACGCGACGGTGCTCGACATGCTGCAGCTCGTCGCGAGTCTGCGACGCGCGCCGCTTGCGTCGGTGGTCACGGCGCTCGACCGCGTCGGACTGTTCGAGCTCGCCGGACGCACCATTCGAGAACTCTCAATGGGCCAGCGGCGGCGCGCGATGCTGGCAACCGCGCTCGTCGGCGAGCCGCGCGTCATCATTCTCGATGAGCCGCTCGAGACGCTCGACGCGCAGATGCGACAGTTCGTCCGCGAATGGGTCGTGGCGCTTCGGACCACGGGCGTCACCGTGCTCCTCGCCACGCACGACCTTTCGGCCTTCACGGGCCTGGCGGACGGAATCGTCGTCGTTCGAGCGGGACACATCGAACGCCACGAGCGCGATGCCGCCGGAATTCTCGCGGCCCTCACCGGATACGTCGGCGGGGCGTCGTAGCCCGGCAGTGTGACAGGCGTATTCAACGGGAGCGGTCATGGAAAAGCTTGGAATTCTCGCGGTACTCGAGGCGAAGGCGGGCAAAGAGCAGGAAGTCGAACAGTTTCTCACCTCGGCGCTGCCGATGGCGCAACGCGAAGCAGGCACGGTGAGCTGGTACGCGCTCAAGCTCGGGCCCAATCGCTTCGGCATCTTCGACACGTTCGCGGATCAGCAGGGCCGCGACGCGCACCTTTCGGGCGACATTGCCAAAGCGCTCTTCGCCCGGGCTGATGAACTGTTTGCAAAGCCGCCGGCGATCGATCAGCCGGAGATTCTCGCGGTGAAGTGAGATCCACCTCATTTGTCATCCCGAGCGGAGGCGCGCAGCGCAGCGACCGAAGGATGACAACGCCACCCTCACTGCCGTCGCGGTGAGTGCTCAGTTCGCGCGCATCGTGATCGCCGGATCGATGGCCGAGGCGCGCTGCACCGGGATCGCACTCGCGAGCGCCGCGACGGCGGCGAGCGCGACGATCGCGCCCGCGAACACGACGGGATCCAACGCGTGCACGCCATACAGAAGTTGCCGAAGTAACGGCGCGAGTAGAACCGAGAGCACGATCCCAAACGCCGCACCAACCGCGGCGAGCCTTGTCGTATGCGCGAGCACGAGCCGGCGAATCGCCGACGGTTGGGCGCCAAGGGCGAGACGAATGCCCAGCTCGCGGCGGCGGCGCGCGACCGCGTAGCTGATGACGCCATAGATACCGATCGCGGCGAGTGTCGCGCCAACGGCCGCGAAGGCAGCAAGCAGCATGAAGTAGAGGCGTGCGTCGCCCGTGGCGCGATCGATCACCGCGGTCATGGTCTGCACGTCGGAGATCGGCGCATTTCGCTCGACCGAGCGCACGGCACCGCGAATCGACGCCGCGGCTCCGGCGGCGTTGCACCCGGTATGCGCGCACCGCAATCGCACCACGAGCGTCATGTAGCGGCTCGCTCCCGTGCCGGCGACGTACGAATTCTGCTGCGAGAACGGAAGGTAGAGCTCTTCTTCCGGCGTCGCGGTCCATTCCTGTCGGACGACGTTGGCGACGACACCGACCACGGTGATCGCGGTCGAGTCATCGATGAAAAATCTCTTCCCCAGCGCATCCTGGCCGGGCCAGTGCTTGCGTGCCATGAACTCATTGATCACGGCTACCTGCGGCGTGCCGGCGCGATCGCCGTCGTTCACGTCGCGACCGCGCAGCAGACGAATGTGCATCGTCGCGAAGTAGCCGGGCATCACCACTCGATAGGTGGCCCGCGGCCAGTCGCCCGGGCGAGGCACCGGACCAATCTCCGTGCGGAAATGCGTGCCCCATGCATCGCCGGCGATGGGGAGATGATTGATGAAGCTCGCCTGCTCTACTCCCGGCACGGCGCGCAAACGCGAAAGCACATTCGCATAGAAGCCCGCGTGTCGCGACGAATCCGCGGCCGCGGTGCCGGTCGTCGCAACCCGCATCGACACCACGCCGCGCGCGTCGAATCCGGGATCGATCGATCGCAGTGCGACGAAGCTTCGAATCATCAGTCCCGCTCCGATCAACAGCACCAGCGCGAGCGCGAATTCAGAGACGACGAGCGTATCGCGCAGCCGCTGTTGCGACGAACCAACGCTCGAGCCGCCCGCGGCATCCCGAATCGTCTCGGCAGGCCGGACCTGAATCGACTTCACCGCCGGCAGAAGGCCGCAGAGGATCGTCGTGATGCTCACGAGCGCGAGCGCGACAAGCAGTACGCGCCAATCGAGACCGACCTTCGCGACACGCGGCACGAACGCGGGCTCGACCGCCGAGAGATAGCGTACGCCGAGCCAGGCGAGACCGATGCCCGCAATACCGCCGGCGACGGCGAGCGCACTGCTCTCGACGAGCAACTGGCGCATGAGGCGGCCGGGCGTCGCGCCCATCGCGAGTCGCACCGCCATCTCACGGCCGCGCGCACTGCCCCGCGCGAGCAGCATGTGGGCAACGTTCGCGCACGCAATCAAGAGAATGAACACCACGGCGCCGAGCAGAAGGAGCAGCGGGTCGCGCACGGTGCCGATCACTTTGTCCCGCAGCGCAACGACGCGAACGTCGCGATTGGTGCCGGGATACTCGCGTTCCAGGCGGCGCGTGATCGCATCGAGATCGGTTTGCGCGCGCGAGAGGCTCACGCCCGTCGCAAGGCGCGCGAAGATGCGAAGACTCTGCCCGTCGCGACTCGTCGCCCGCGCGCCGAATTCGAGCGGCGCCCACAGTTCGGCGCCCGTCGCCCAGAATGGCGCGAAACGAAACGACGGCGGCATCACACCGACGATCGAGTATGTCGCGGCGTTGAGGGACATCGTGCGGCCGACGATGTGGGGATCGCGCGCGAACTGCGTCTGCCACAGGCGATGGCTGATGAGCACGGGCGTATGCTCGGCTCGGAGATCGGCGTCGGTGAACAGCCGGCCCATCATCGGCTGCACGCGGAGGAGGTGCATCAATGAAGGCGTGACGTGGAGGCCGAGGATTTGTTGCGGGTCGTCGCCACCGGTGAGATCGGGCGACCAGAATTCGGCGGCGCCCATTTCACTGAACGCGCGCGACTCCGCTTTCCAGTCGAGATAGTTGGCCGGCGCGACGGGCGAGCGCCCTTCGTGCAGCACGACCGTGAGCCTGCCGGCGTCGGCGTACGGAAGCGGGCGAAGCAGCACGCCGTTCACGACGCTGAGAATGGCGGTCGTGGCGCCGAGTCCCAGGGCGAGCGCGATGACCGCGATGGCCGTGAATCCCGGCGAGTTGCGCATGCCGCGGGCGGCGAGCGAGACGTCTCGGCGGAGATCGTCGGAGAAGGCGGCGAGTCGGGCGGCTGGGTTCATGACCGTTCGACAATGTTCGCCCTGAAAGGGTTGGGTGCCACGGCCGGCCGGCCCGAACCGTTCCCCTGGCGCGTCTAAGGAACCGACACCATCTTCCCTAGACCCGCATAGTAAACCATTTCGCCGGTCCCGCTGTCTGATCCGGCACGCCTTCTCCGATCCCATCATCCCATGTTCGAGAAAGAATCCGGCCTTCTTCAAGGCACCGTCGAGCTCCTCGTGCTCAAGACGCTCTCGTGGGCGCCGATGCACGGCTACGGCATCGCGAGCTGGATCGAGTCCGCCACCAACGACGTGCTGAGCGTCGAGGAAGGCTCGCTCTATCCCGCGCTCTACCGCATGTCGCGCAAGGGATGGATCAAATCGCAGTGGGGCGTCACCGAAAACAACCGCCGCGCCAAGTACTACCACCTCACCGCCGAAGGGCGGCGGCAGTTCCGGGAACAGACGTCGGGTTGGCAGCGCTTCGCCCGCGCGGTCGATCAAGCCATCAACACCAAGACTGTCCCCACCTGGGCGAAGTGAGAGAGAGACGATGAGCCATCACGACCAGTCCGACCCGCATCGCGCCGACCGCGATCTCCAGTTCGTCGCTCCGAAGCCGGAGGCCGAGGTGGACGACGAGCTGGGCTTCCATCTCGAGGAGCGCATTCGCGGCTGCATCGCCAGCGGCATGACGCCCGATCAGGCGCGACGCGCGGCGTTCGAGCGCTTCGGCGACGTCGCGGCGGTGCGCGAGGTCTGCGCGCGCCTGCTCAGCGACGAACGCAAGGCGGAAGCGCGCCGTGACTGGCTCGACGACCTCCGGCAGGATCTTCGGTTCGCCGGCCGTTCAGCCGTTCGCGCCCCGCTCTTCTCATTGCTCGCGGTCGTGACGCTGGCGCTTGGCATCGGCGCCAATGCCGCGGTGTTCGGCGTGGTGAAGTCGGTGCTGCTCGACGCGCTGCCGTACGCGCAGTCGTCGCGGCTCATGCGCATTTTCTGTCCGTTCCGCGACGGCACGTCGCAGCGCGGCGCGCTGAGCGCCGGTACCGTGAGCGACATTCGCGAACGGCAGCATTCGTTCAGCAGTCTCGGCGCGTTTCTGAATGCGCACGACGCCGTGTATGAGACCAATGGAACGCCGCAGATGGTGAAAGCGATGTTCATCGAGCCGCAGCTGCTGCGCACGCTCGGTGTGTCGCCGCTGCGCGGGCCCGGCTTCCGCGACGACGATGCGTTGCACGACACGACGACGGTTGCGATGATCTCGTACGGCGCGTGGCAGCGTCTCTTCGCCGGCGATGCGGCCGTGATCGGCAAGACGATTCGCCTCAACGGCCTTCCGCGCACCATCGTCGGCGTGCTGCCCCGCGACTTCGTGCCGCCCGACGACCAAACCGACTTTTATCAACCACTCGCCGTTTCGCTCTTCATGGGCAATCCGATCACGGTGCGCGGCTCGCACAACTTTGGCTTCATCGGACGATTGAAACCGGGTGTGTCGTACGACGCCGCCGCGCGCGAGATGAGCTCCATCGGTGCCGAGCTCGAGAAACTGTATGCGAAAGACAATCTCGGCATTGGCCTGACCGCCGTTTCGCTGCGCAACGCCATGGTGGGCGACACACGGGGACCGCTCCTCGTGCTGCTCGCGAGCGCAGGGCTCGTGCTGCTCATCACGTGCGCGAATCTCGCCGGAGCGCTTTTGTCACGCACTATCTCGCGCCGCAAGGAATTCGCGGTGCGCGTCGCGCTCGGCGCCGGCCGCGGACGGCTCGTTCGGCAATTGCTCACCGAGAGCGTGCTGCTGGCCGTCGCCGGCGGCGTCGCGGGCCTGGCGCTGGCGATGGCGGGCCTCAGTCTCCTGCGCGGTCTCGCGCTGAACGTCATTCCGTCATACGCGACGCTGTCACTCGACACGGGTGCGATTCTCGTCACCTTCGCACTCGCGCTGCTGACGGGACTCGCCTTTGGCGTCGGCCCCGCGCTGTCGGTGGGGCGCGCCGATCCACAGCGGACGCTTCGCGACGAAACACGCGGCGCCAGTGAAAGCGTTCGTTCGCGGCGCTTGCGCGGCGTGCTCGTCGCCGGACAGATCGCGCTCTGTGTGAGTTTGCTCGCCGCGGCGGGACTCCTCGTACGAAGCCTGGTCGCAATGACAACGGCGCCCATCGGATTCAAACCGGAGAATCTCCTGACACTGACGGTGCAGCCTCCGAACGCGAAATACTCCACGCTCGCCGCGCGCAACCAGCTTTTCGATGCATTGCAACAAAAGGTGAGCGCTCTGCCGGGCGTGAAAGGCGTCGCAGTCGTGTCCGCGCTACCGACGATGGTTCACAACAGCAACGGATTGTTCATTCAGAATTCGCCGTGGGCGCCGAACGAGCCCGTTCCGTTCATGCTCACGGTCGGCGCGTCGGAGAGCTACTTCCGCACGATGGACATTCCGTTGAAGGAAGGACGGCTGTTCGACGCGTCGATCGATCGCGACAGCATGCCACCGGTCATGATCATCAACGAAGCGATGGCGAGGCGGTACTGGCCGAAGGGCGGCGCCGTCGGCGCGCACGTTCACATCGGCCCGCCGAATCCAACCGCGCCGTGGATTACCATCGTCGGCGTCGTCGGCAGCGTGCGAAACGATCCGACGCATCTCTCTCCCGAACCAATGCTCTACCTTCCGTTCCGCCAGTCGTCGTACGGCAACGTCTTCGTGATCCGCACGTCGGGTGATCCGACGGCGCTCACCGCCAGCGTACGCAAGGCGATCGGATCGGTCGATCCGATGATTCCGATCTACAAAGTACAGGCGATGGACGAGGTGCTCGGCGATACGTTTAGAATCCACCGCTTACCCGTGATACTGATGGCGTCGTTCGGCGGTCTCGCGTTGCTGCTGGCGTCAGTCGGCGTCTACGCGATGTTCGCCAACATGGCCGCCGCCCGCGAACGAGAGTTTGGCGTTCGCGTCGCGCTCGGCGCATCGCGCGGCGCGATCGTGCGGCTGGTGCTGCGCCAAGGGGGCGTCTGGATGGCCGCGGGGCTGGCGATCGGCACGATCGGAGTCGTCACCGCGGCGCGAATGCTGCGCGCGCAACTGTTCGGCGTCGGACAGTTCGATCCCGTCGCGATCGGCCTCGCGGTGTTGACGTTGGCGCTTTGCGCGACCATCGCGCTGCTGCTGCCGGTGCGCCGGGCGAGCCGCGTCGATCCTATTACAGTTCTGAGATAGCGGGCCCGCTATTCCGCGCGGAGTGCGTCCAGAGGATCGGCGCGCGCCGCGCGGCGTGCGGGCAACCAGCTCGCGACGAGACCGATGGCCAGGAGCAGGAACGCCGTCACGGCGAGCGTGACCGGATCCGCCGCGCCGACCTCGAAGAGCAATCGCCGCAGGAGGCGGCCGAGGCCGAGGAATGCGGCAAGGCCCGCGCCGATGCCGATCAGCGCGAGCACGGAGCCCTCGTGCAGGATCATGGCGCGAATGGCGCCGGGCGCGGCGCCCAACGCCATCCGTACGCCGAGCTCGCGCGTACGCAGGCTGACCGAGTACGCGATCACGCCGTACAGACCGACAGCACCGAGTATGAGCGTGATGGCGGCGGCCGCGCCAAGGATGGCGAGGACGAACGTCGTTTGCGCCATCGTCCGGGCGAGGACGTCGCTCATCGACTGAAGATCATACACCGGTATGCTCGCGCGCAGCTCGGAGATGGTGCGGCGCACCGACGGCACGAGCGCCGTGGGATCGCCCGCGGTGCGCATGACGATCGACACGAACCGCGGCATGTTGCGCGTGCTGTCCGGCGTCTCAGGCGATGGAATGACGAGCGGCGTGTAGACCTCGCCGACCCCGTCGGCGGTGAGCGACGAATCGCGTACGCTCTCGACGACGCCGACGATCGTGAACCATGGCTGCTCTACGGTCGCACGCACGTGCTGGCCGAGCGCCCTCGCCCCCGTCGGATCGTGCCAGAAGCGCTCGGCGAAGGCGCGGCTGACGACGACGTCCTTCTCCGCGTTCGGATCGGTCGGCGGGCCGAACAACCGCCCCGCAACGAGCGCGATGCGCATGGCCTGGAAGTACCCCGGCGTGGCCTCCGGAAACGGAAACACCGGCGGCAGCGTGGTGCCCTGCATCGGCTGCGACTCGATGTAGACCGGCGTCAGACTTTCGCCGCCGATGAGCGGGAGCTTGGTCGTGAGGCCAACGCTCCGCACGCCCGGCAGCGCGCCAAGGCGATCTATTAAAGATTCATAATAGAGCGCCGCGTCGCGCGCGTGAGGCATGTCGCCCACCGGCAGCGAGATCGTAAAGGCGAGCGTGTTCGCCGGATCGAACCCCGGGCGCACCGAGCGAAGGTGCGCGACGGTGCGCATCAATAGGCCCGAGCCGGCCACGAGCAGCACGGCAAGCGCCATCTGCACCACGACGAGCGTGTGTTGCGCCCGATGTTGTCCGCGACCGGCCGTTCCCGTGCGGCCGCCCTCGCGCAACATCGCCGACACGTTGGCGCCGCGCAGCCGCAGCGCGGGCAGCACGCTGCAAACGAGCGCCACGACGACGGCGAGCAGCGCGGTGAACGCGAACGTCACGCCGCCCATCCGCACTTCGTTCAGACGCGGGAGATTCTGTGCACCGGCGTTGACAAGCAAATGCACGGCAATGAACGCGAGCGCGAGCCCGCCAATCGCGCCCAGGATCGCGAGGATCAAGCCTTCGGTGAGAAAGCCGGCCAGGATATTTCCACGGCTGGCGCCGAGCGCGGAACGAACCGCGATCTCGCGGCCGCGGCCCTGCGCGCGCACGAGCATCAAGTTCGAGACGTTGGCGCACGTGACCACCAGCACGAGTCCGACGGTCGCGAGGACGATCCACAATATGCGCGCGAAGCCGCCGATCGCTTCGTCCTTCATCGTGAGCACCACGGCGCGAGCGCGTGATTGTTTGAGCAGGCCCGCCGTCGGCAGTCCGGGGTAGACATTCGGATACGCCTCGGGCAAGCGCACGAGGAGATCGTTCAGCTCACGCTGCGCGCCGTCGACCGTGGCGTTCGGAGCCAACCTCCCAAGCGCAGCCACGTTGAATCCGCCCGCGTTCGTCGTCGCGGGGTCGAGTTGCAGGGGTAGCCAGAGATCGGTGTTCACTCCCGGAAAGGTGAAGCCGGCCGGCATGACGCCAATGATCGTGAACGCCGCGGCGTCCACGCGAATGGTGCGACCCACGATGTGCGGATCTGCGCCGTATCGGCGGCGCCACAGCGCATCGCCGATCAGCGCGACGTTACCGCCGTTCGGCCGGTCTTCCTCTTCCGTAAACGAGCGCCCGAGCGCGGGCTTGATGCCGAGCATCGGCAGGAGATTCGCCGTGACCCTCGCGCCCGAAACACGCTCGGGCTCAGTCGTGCCCGAGGCGTCGGACAGATTGACGGACGGCCGTTGATAAGCCGCAACCGCGGACAGCGTGTGGCTCGATCGCCGATAGTGGAAATACGTTCCGAGCGATTGCCCCGCCGTCGGAATGCCGATGCCGAGCAGCGTATGTCGCAGCGCGACGAGCCGGCCCGAATCGCGATACGGCAGCGGCCGCAGCAGTACGGCGTCGACGACGGTGAAGATCGCCGACGTGGCGCCGATGCCCAGCGCTAGCGTGCAAACGACGGTCGTCGTGAAGAGTGGGGCGCGACGGAGCGATCTCAGAATGGCGCGCACGTCCAGAAGGCCGAGGCGGCTGGAGCTCCTACCGTTGTCGCGCATACTCGGAGTGTATCATGATTCCCGTTGCGCTGCTGTCTGCTCGCGGTTGACGAGTTGTCGGGATTCCGGTCGTGACTCAGCCGCCGGCGAGCGCTCCGACGACGAGAAATGGTTCACGACCGTCGGCGACCGCGTCGGGCAGCGGCGCGTCCGGCGTTTCGAGCGAGAGATCTTCCTCACACGCATAGAAGCGGACGTAGGCACGCCGCTTCTTGGTATCGTGATCGCGCATGGTGCCGCGCAACATGGGATAGCGCGCCTCGACGGCGTCGAGCAGCGTGCGCTGCGTGACGCGTCCATCGCTTCCAGGCGCCGCTTCGATCTGCAGCTCGCCCGTGACGCGCGCGAGCTGCCGAAGCGGCGCCGGAATCACAACGCGAACGTGCGCGGTCATGCCAGCGTCTGCACCTCGACCGACAAGACCGCCGGCAAATCGTGGACGATGGCCTGCCAGTTGTCGCCGCTGTCGGGTGAGACGTAGACCTGTCCGCCCGTGGTGCCGAAGTAAACGCCGCATTCATCGAGCGAATCGGTCGCCATCGCATCGCGCAGGACGTTCACGTAGCAATTCTCCTGCGGCAGTCCCTTGTCGAGCGCCTCCCATTCTTCGCCGCCCGTCTTGCTGCGATATACGCGCAGCTTGCCCTCGTGCACGTAGTGCTCGGAGTCGCTCTTGATGGGGACGACGTAGATCGTCTCGGGCTCATGCGCGTGCACGTCGATGACGAAGCCGAAATCGGTGGGCAGATTGCCGCTCACCTCGCGCCACTTTTCGCCCGCATCGTCGGTGCGCATCACGTCCCAGTGCTTTTGCATGTACAGCGTGCCGGGCGTCGACTTGTGTTGCGCCAGCCGGTGCACGCAGTGGCCGATCTCCGCCGTCGGGTCAGGAATGTACTGCGAGCGAAGGCCCTGATTGATCGGCTTCCACGTCACGCCGCCGTCGTCGGTCCGGAACGCGCCCGCCGCGGAGATCGCGATGTACATGCGATCGTGATTGGTCGGATCGATGAGAATTGTGTGAAGACACAGGCCGCCCGCGCCGGGCTGCCACTTCGAGCCCGTCGTGTGCTTGCGCAGACCGGAGAGCTCCTCCCAGTTCTGTCCGCCATCCTTCGAACGAAACAGCGCGGCGTCCTCGACGCCGGCGTACACCGTGTCGGCATCGCTGAGCGACGGCTCGAAGTGCCACACGCGCTTGAATTCCCAGGGATGCGGCGTGCCGTCGTACCATTGATGCGTGCCGGGAACGCCGTCGTAGCCGAACTTGTTGTTGACCGGCGTCCACGTCTTGCCGCCATCGTCCGAGCGCTGCACCTGCTGGCCGAACCACGCGTTGCTCTGCGATGCGTAGATGCGATCCGGATTCACCGGCGACCCCTTCAAGTGGTACATCTCCCAACCCGCGAAGTGCGGGCCGGCGATATCCCACTTCTTGCGCGCGGCGTCGGAGGTGAGAATGAACGCGCCCTTGCGCGTGCCGACGAGGACTCGGACTCCGGACATAAACGATCTCGAGAGGAGGGGTACCGTGCAGGCGGCCAAAAATGGCTCGAGAAACAAGTTTATCACCTCGGCCCGAAGCCGCAACGAGAATATGGCTCGGCTGGTCCCTCATGCGGTGCACAGGTGTAAACTCCAAACATGCCATCGAGACTTTCAACGCTCGCGCTCGGCCTCGTGATTTCGAGCGCCTGTACCCCACGCGACGCCGTTCGCGGCGCCGGGTCCGAGGGCACGGTTCCCGTCGACAGCGCGGGAGGCCGGGTGCCCACGGCGACGTCCGCGCCATCGCGCGGCGATACGGCACGGCCAGCGCCGAGCGAAGCAGCGGACACGTCAGCTCCGCATTTGAGCGCGGGGCGATCGAAGCATGATTCCATCGCGTACGCCTCGACCGTCGCCTTCGGGCGGCGCATGATGGCGAAGTGGCCTGCGCCTCCGACACCACTGCCCGGATCGATCCTGCCGAGCCATCGCATCGTCGCGTTCTACGGCAATCCGCTCTCGAAGCACATGGGCGTGCTCGGCGAATATCCGGTCGATGAAATGCTCGCCAAGCTCGACACGGCGTCTCGCGCGTGGCAAGCGGCCGATCCATCGACGCCCGTGCAGCCCGCGTTGCAGCTCATCGCCGTCGTCGCGCAGGGGAGTGCCGGCAAGGACGGCATGTATCGCGCGCGCATGGACACGGCGCTCATCGAGAAAGTGTACGCGTGGGCGCAGCAGCGGCACGCGCTGCTGTTCCTCGACATTCAGGTCGGCAAGAGCACCATGCAGCGCGAGCTGCCGCGGCTCCTTCCCTTTTTGTCTCGGCCCGACGTGCACCTGGCGATGGACGCCGAGTTTTCGATGCATTACGGCGCGGAGGGTTCGCTGCCCGGGAAACGCATCGGCCAGTTCGACGCGAAGGACATCAACTGGACCGCCGAGCAGTTGCAGCAGCTGGTGACGGAGAAAAAGCTGCCGCCCAAGGTGCTCGTGGTGCACCGGTGGACGAAGGCGATGATCTCGCACGCGCCGCAGATCGCGATCGATCCGCGCGTGCAGATCGTGATGGACATGGACGGGTGGGGCCCGCCGTGGATGAAGTTCGAGTCGTATCGCGACTACATCGATCTCGAGCCGGTGGAGTTCACGGGGTTCAAGCTGTTCTTCCACAACGATACGAAGAAGAACAACGCGCTGCTCTCGCCGCTGGAGCTGCTGCGGCTCAGACCGCGGCCGTTGTACATCCAGTATCAGTAGGCGCCCCGGCCAGAGGCGCCCCGGCCCGATCTTGACGGCGCGCGGGCAATGTCGTATAGGTAGGAGTCCGACATATGTCGGATTTCTACCTATACCAGTGGATTCATGTCCCCTCGCAGCTCGGACAGGGCCGACGCGTCACTGCCCGTCGGTACGCTCGACATGCTCATTCTGCGGACGCTGACGCTCGGCCCGCTGCACGGCTACGCGATCGCGCAGCACATCGCGCAAATCTCGGACGGCGTGTTGAGCGTGGAGCAAGGCTCCCTCTACCCTGCCCTCGAGCGCCTGCTCAACCAGGGATGGGTCACCGCCAAGTGGGCGGAATCGCCGACCAAGCGCCAGGCGCGCTACTACACCATCACGCGCGCGGGCCACAAGCAGCTCCACGATCGCGTCGAGGAATACGATCGCGTCTCGGCAGCTATCGCTCGCATTCTGCGCCACGTCTGAGTCCGGGAGACATCGATGTCGTTCATCCACGGCACCATTCATCGGCTGCGCGTCCTGTGGCGCGGCGAAGCGTACGCATCCGACGTGCAGCGCGAGATGGAGTTCCATCGCGAGCTGCAGGCGCAGGCTGGTCATGCCTCGCCCCGGCAATTCGGCAACGCGAGCTACTACCGCGAGGCGACGCGAGAAACGTCGGCGCTGCGGTGGCTCGATCGCCTGCGGCAGGATCTGACGTACACGGTTCGTGCGCTGCGCCGCACGCCCGCGTTCACGCTGGCGGTGGTCATCACGCTCGCGCTGGGCGTGGGCGTCAACGCGGCGATGTTCTCGATCTTCGACGCGATGTTCCTGCGCACGCCCGCCGGCGTCCCCGCGCCGCGCGCGCTGCGGCGGCTGTATCACCTTGCGCATTCCAGCGATCCTCGTGAAGCGCCGCGGGCATGGCCCACGGTGACCTATCCGGCCTATCGCGCCATCGCGGCCGCGAATCCGGGCGTTCCACTCGCCGCGGCGAGCGGTCCGGACTCCGCCACGATGGAGATCGACGGCGCACGGATGCATGCCGGTGTGACCGAAGTGTCGGGCAACTACTTCGACGTCCTCTCGATGCGCGCGCAAATCGGCCGCTTCTTTGCGGGCGACGAGACCGCGATCGAAACGCCCACGTTCGTCGCGGTCATCAGCGACGCGTTGTGGCATTCGCGCTTCAACGGCGATGTTGGCGTGTTGGGCCGCAAGATCAAGATCGGCCAGCGCGCGTTCACGATCGTCGGCGTCACGCCGCGCCATTTCCGCGGCCTCGATCTGGATGCAGGGGACGTCTGGGTTCCGCTCAACACGCACATCGGACAGTTCATGGGCGCGAGCGGCCCATGGTACACCAACATGAGCTCCATGGTGACCGTCGTCGCGCGATTGAGCCCCCGCGTCGACGAGCGTGCATTCCTGGGTCGCGCGACGAACGCCTATCGCGGCGTCCACCTGCAATACATGGCCGACGACCCGCGAGCCGAAGTGCTTGACGGTTCGATCGTGAGCGCGCTCGGACCGGCGAAGCCTGCCGCCGAGGTGATCGTAGCGAAGCGGGTGTCGTGGATTGCGCTCATCGTGCTCGTCATCGCCTGCGCGAACGTCGTGAATCTCTTGCTGCTCCGCGCATCGCGCCGGCGCCGCGAGCTTGCCGTCCGCCGCGCGCTCGGCGTCTCGCACGGACGATTGTTGATGCAAATGACGACGGAGAGCGTGACGCTCGCACTCGTCGGCGGCGCGGTCGCGACGGTCGTCGCGCAAGTCGCCGGCACCGCGCTGCGCCGCCTGATGTTGCCCGGCATTCACTGGTCCACGCCTGTCGTGGAATGGCGCACCGCGATGTTCATTCTCGCCACGAGCATCGTGGTTGGATTGGCGGTGGGCGTCTTTCCCGCGCTGAATGGGTTGCGCACCAACGTGATCGACGCGCTGCGCGCGGGCAATCGTGATGCGGCGTATCACGCGTCGCGGCTGCGGGGCTTCTCGCTCGTCGTACAGACGGCGCTCTGCATCGTGCTGCTCGTCGGTGCCGGTTTGTTCCTCCGCAGCTTGAACAACGTCGAAACGATTCCACTGGGCTACGACGGTAATGGACTGTTGTTTCTCCAACCGTCCTTTCCGGACGGCGCGTTCGCACACGGCGAGGATCTGAGGCGTGCCATGCCGGCGCTCGTCGATCAGTTACGTCGCGTCCGTGGCGTGACGAACGTGTCGCTCTCCTCGAACGCGCCGATGGAGGGCATCACCTTTCAGGAGGTCTTCGTGCCCGGCCGCGATTCGCTGCCGCGCATTGGGCCGTTCGGCACGCCGGCTGGGAATTCCATCGGTCCATCATTCTTCGCGGCGACTGGAATGTCGCTCGTCGCGGGGCGCGGCATCGGCGCTGGCGATCGCGAGGGAGCACCGCTGGTGGTGGTCATCAACGAGACGATGGCGCACGCGGTGTGGCCCGCGGAGTCGCCGCTGGGCAAATGCCTGATGTTCGGCAAGCGCGACGGCCCGTGCGTGACGGTCGTCGGCGTGGCGCGCGACGCGCACGCGAGACGCATCATCGAAGCACGATCGATGATGTATTATCGCCCGCTGCAGCAGCAGAAGAGCGCGCCGATGACGCTCGAGGTGCGCGTGAGCGGGAACAGTGCCGGCGAAGTACGGGCCGCGGCGGAGCGTCTCATCCGCGAGCTGATGCCGGCGTCGGACGGCGTCGAGGTTCGCGCGCTCAGCGACCTCATGGCGCGCGAGCTGAGGCCGTGGCGCCTGGGTGCGTCGCTGTTCACGGCGTTCGGAATTCTCTCACTCATCGTCGCGGGATTCGGCATCTACAGCGTCGTGGCATACGGCGCGAGCCAGCGCACGAACGAGATGGGCATTCGCATCGCGCTCGGCGCCAGGACCAGGGACATTCTCGATCTCGTGCTCGCGGACGGCGCGCGCACGGTCGGGATCGGCGCGGCGATCGGAGTCGCGGCGGCGTTGATCGGCGGCAAGCTGGTCGGCGCGTTCCTGTTCGGCGTCACGCCGCGCGATCCAAGCGTGATGATCGGCGCGACCGTGCTGCTCATCGCGCTCGCGATCATCGCGTCGCTCGTGCCCGGATTGCGCGCGGCGCGCGTCGATCCCGCGGGAGCGCTGCGAGCCGAATAGCGGTCGTGTCGGTGGCGGACATTCGATATCTTCCATGGCGGTCGCTGTTCGCCCGCAATCCGCCATGGGAGTTTCAATGTCCGATTCGATTCGCCGCGGTGTCCTCCTCGCGGCCGCGCTGATCGCCGGCCCGGCATGGGTCGTCCACGCGCAGGCAACGGCCACGCTGCCCGCCGCCATGCGCGCCCGCATCGACAGCATCGTCAAGCAGGAGATGACCGCGCGCGGTGCGCCGAGTGTGTCGATCGCCGTCGTGAAGGATGGGGAGATTGCGTACACGAACGCGTACGGGATGGCGCGGCTCTCACCGCCGCTGCCCGCGACGCCCTCCATGCGCTACAGCATCGGGTCGGTGAGCAAGCAGATCACGGCGACGGCGGTCCTGCTGCTTGCCGAACAGGGAAAGCTGTCGCTCGACGACAAGGTGGCGAAGTTTCTGCCGAATTTGACGCGCGCGAACGAAGTCTCGATTCGCCAGATCCTGTCGATGACGTCGGGCTATCAGGACTACTGGCCGCAGGACTACGTCATGCCGCCGATGCTCAAGCCCGTGACGGCGCAGGCGATTCTCGACGAGTGGGCGAAGAAGCCGCTCGACTTCGACCCCGGCAGCAAGTGGCAGTACAGCAATACGAATTACGTGATCGCGGGTGTCATCGTCGAGAAGGTGACCGGGATGCCGCTCGTCGACTTCCTGCGCCAGCACGTCTTCACGCCGCTGCATATGAGTTCTGTCATGATCACCGACGAAGGCGCCCTCGGCCCCGGCGATCCGGAGCGCTACGAGCGTTTTGGTCTCGGTCCGCCGCGCGTCGCGCCGAAGGAAGGCCGAGGCTGGATGTTCGCCGCCGGCGAGCTGGCGATGAGCTCGAGCGATCTGGCGCGCTGGGACATCTCGGTGATCAAGCAGTCGATTCTCAAGCCCGCGTCGTATCGCGCACAGCAGACCAGCATGATCCTCACCGACGGCCGCGCGACCGGTTACGGGCTCGGGGTCTACACTGGATCGTTCAACGGGCACCGCATGATCTCGCATGGCGGCGAGGTGTCCGGCTTCTCGACGCAGAACGCGATCTTTCCCGACGATCGCATGGCGGTGGTGGTGTTCGCGAATCTGTTCGCGACGGACGTGCAGTCGGTGATCGCGTCGCGCATCGAGGATGTGCTCTTCTCGACGACCGATCCGGCCACCGAGAAGGCGATCGCACAAACGAAGTCGGTCTTCGCGGGACTGATGCACGGCCAGGTCGATCGTTCGCTTTTCACCTCGAATGCCAATGCGTACTTCAGCGACGTCGCGATCAAGGACTTTGCGTCGAGCCTGGCGTCGTGCGGTGCGATCAAGGGCGTGCAGCAGACGTCGTACTCGCTGCGCGGTGGAATGACGTATCGCGGATACCGGGTGCAATGCGGCGCGAAGAACTACGGCGTGTCGACGTTCGTGATGCCGGACGGCAAGATCGAGCAGTACATCGTGACGCCGGAGTGACGCGCGTACGGCATCGTCGCCGTCCTCCGGCGGGCATCGCCGCGCTGCCCGAGCTGCGGCCGCTCAGGGCGCTCTCGAGCCCGAGGCGGGTCCAGGATTATCTCGATACGATTCCGATCAACCACGAGCGCGGGCGCGAGACCTGTTCGTCGGCGCTGACGACGCTGCGCCGCAAGTCGGCGCATTGCATGGAAGGCGCGCTCGTGGCGGCGCTGGCCTTCTGGCTCCACGGCCAGCCGCCGCTCGTGATGGATCTCAAGACCAACCGCCACGACGTCGATCACGTGGTGGCGCTGTTTCGCCGCGGGCGGTTCTGGGGCGGCGTCACGAAGACGAATCACGCGGTGTTGCGGTATCGCGAGCCGATCTATCGCGACATTAGAGAATTGGCAGTATCATTCTTTCATGAGTATTTTCTGAACGACGGCCGCAAGACGCTGCGCTGGTATTCCGAGCCGTACGACCTCCGCCGCCACGGGACGGAGTGGATCACCCGCGAGGACGAGCTTTGGGACATTCAGGACGCGCTCGACCGCTCGCGGCACGTGAAGCTGCTCGGGCGCGCGCAGATCGCCGGTTTGCGCCGAGCCGACGACATCGAGATCCGCGCCGGCAAGCTGGTCGAATGGCCGTGAGCACCTCGACCGGCGGCGTCGAGGTGCGGCCGAGCCGGATTGGGCTGGGCCTCTTCGCCACGGAGCGCTTCGTCGCCGGCGACACGATTCTGCGGATCGATGGCCGCCTCGTGAATTGGCGCGAGCTCCTGAAGCGGCGCGGCAGCTTCATGGACAACTGCTACCGCTTTGGGCCCGAGACGTATCTCGACCCCGGCGATCGCCCCGCGCGATACGTCAATCACTCGTGCGTGCCCAATGCCGCGGTGCACAAGGCGCGAAATCGCCTGTATCTCGTCGCGGTCGCGGCGATTTCCGCCGGCCGCGAGATCACCTTCGACTACTCGACGACCATCGCCGACGACGACATCTGGACCATGCGCTGCCGCTGTGGCTCGCCACAGTGCCGGCGCATCATCCGGAACTTCGGCTCTCTCCCTCAGGGCCTGCGCAAAAAATACGTGAATCGCGGCATGGTCCCTGGGTTCATCCTCCGCGTCTTCGTATAATTTGAGAGACATGCGAGGCTGACATGCCGGGCGACGGACTGGAAGGGTTCGAGGCACTGATGGGCGCGTTCGCGAACCTCGGGGGAGAAAAGCCCGAGGGGCTGGGCGACGCGCGTTGTCCCAAGTGCAACGCGGCCGATTTCGTCAAAGTCGATGATCTGTTCTACGAGGCGGTGCGGCATGCCGAGAACGCGGGCGCTGCGTCGTCGGAGCCGGGGATCGGCGGACTGAGCGAGCAACAGATCATCGCCAGGTTCGCGCCGCCGCGCCGTCGCTCGGCGCGACTGCGCACGATCCTCGTCGCCATTCCGCTCGCGGGCGCCGCCTATTTCGTCTACGCGCGCGTGAATCCCACCGCCGGGCAGTTCGCCGTCGTCGCCGCGATCGTCATCACGCTCATGGTCTTTCTCACGACGGTGCGCAAGCAGAGCGATGACTATTACGATCAGAAAGCACAGTGGAACAAGCTGTACATGTGCACCAAGTGTGGTCAGCTCGTGAAGGGCTGAGGCCCGCGTCAGCCTCACGACATTCAGAAATCTTCATGTTGTGGAACGTGGGGGCGGTCGGACGATTGCGTGTCGGTGCCGCATGAAGCCGATTCTTTTGGGCGTACTCGTGTTCGCCGCGGCGTGCGGCTCGTCCGACGCCAGCGGCGTTGCCCCAATTCTGCGGTTCGCGACGGTGACGACCGAGCTTCGCGACTCGACGACCTTTCCCGCCGGCAGCGCCGTTCTCGTTCGCGCGCATGTGACGTCATCCGGCCTGGGACTGGACAGTGTTCCCGTCACGTGGGCGGTGGGTACGGGGCACGGCGGCCTCTCCGCGACGATGACGAACACCGATTCGACCGGAGTGGCGTCGGTCCTCTGGACGTTGGGCGACGCCGCGGGCGTCAACTCGCTCGTGATCACGTCGGGCGACGCCGTCGATACGCTGCGGCTCGTCGGGACCATCGGCGTCCCGTCGTCGATCGTGATCGTGAGCCCGGAATCGAGCTCGATTGCCGTCGGCGACTCACTGTCGCTTCAGGTGCGCGTCATCGACCGTCCGGGAAATCCCGTCCCGAACTCGGCGGTGAATTGGTCGACGACCGGCGGCACGCTCTCCGGTTTGACGACAACGAGCGATGCGACCGGCATCGCGCGCACGACGTTCCGCGCGTCGCAGGCGGGAACGTATCTCGTCACCGCGAATTTGCCCGAGCGGGCGAGCGTGATCTTTCAGGTCGTGGTACGATAATTCGTCATCCCGAGCGACGCGAGGGATCTAGCATCCTGGTAGAGGGCTCGGCCGCTCTACCAAAAGGCAGGATTCCTCGCCTCCGGCTCGGAATGACAGAAACGTTTAGTCGTGGCGCCGGATGAACACATGCGTCGCCCGCTCGCCCGCGACGTGTCGCTCGACCTGGTAGCCGAGTGCGCGGAGGTCGATCCCGTGAAACAGCTCTTCGCCGGAGCCGAGCAGCGTGGGGCTCACCACGAGATGCAGATCGTCGATCTGACCCGCGCGCAAATACTGGCGAACGGTCGAGGCTCCGCCGCCGATGCGTACGTCGCGATCGCCCGCCGCCGCCTTCGCCTGTTTCAGCGCGGACTCGATTCCGTCAGTCACGAAGTGAAAGACGGTGCCGCCCTGCATCTCGAGTGGCGGCCGCGCGTGGTGCGTGAGCACGAACACCGGAACGTGGTACGGCGGCTCGTCGCCCCACCATCCGCGCCAGCTTTCGTCCGGCCACGGCCCGCGCACCGGCCCGAACATGTTTCGGCCCATGATCCACGCGCCAAGATTTTCGAACGCGTCGCGCGCCATGCGATTGTCGACGCCTGTCTCTCCCTCTCCGAGGTTTTGCATCCGGCGCCACACGTCCGTGTGGGTGAACCACTGCATGACGTCGAAGCCGTTGACGCCGAGTGGATGCTCGAGGTCCTGAGCGGGACCAGCGGCGAACCCGTCGAGTGAGACGCCGTAGCAAAGTACGCGAAGTTTGGACAAGAGATTGTTGGGCGAGAGAGGAGCGCGGCTACAAAACCCAAACGTGCCGCGCTCTCATTATAACCGATCTCGAACAGCCTGACAGCTTACTTTCGGCGAACGTACATGAGATCGTACGCTGTCTGCCACGTACGGCCGCTATCGGGCGACGTCTCGGAGAACTGGCGCACGGAGTCGCGGCCGAGGTTGAAGAAGGTGAGCCGCGTCGGCACGCGGCCGAGCTTTCCGCCCGGAAGCGGCGTCGTGCCGGTGAAAACCATGTTTCCATTCACGAGACGACCGCGATAGTCGTGCTGGCCACCGAGGTTGTCGACCCACGTCTGCCGCCATTCCCCATATGAGCGATCGTAGATGTTGAAGCTGCGCCCCGTCGATCCACTCGGCGCACTCCAGTGTTCGGTGACGACGCAATCACCGTCGTCGAGCGTGACGGTGTTGCGGGCCGCCGGACCATTCGCGGGCTGGCCGGTCGGGCGCACGTCCCAATCGCCGACCCAGAAGTCGAATTCGCGAAATCGTGGATCGTGCTTGCATGGTTGGACGACGGCGTCGAACGCATCGAGCACGGCGGGCCAGCGCGGATCGGCGAGGAGCGATGCGAGATGCGCGTCGCTCTTAAGTGCTGGAACCGGAACGAACATGCCGTTATCTGCCGAACGATGCAGCTCGGCAATCGCGGAGTCCGGTTGGCCGCGATCGGCGAACAATTGCCCCAGGCGGTATGCGGCCTGCGCGGCGGGGATGCCGAGCGATTCGCCGCGGCGCAAATTGATCTCCGCGTTTTTCAGGTCGCCGAGCTGGAGCTGGGCGACGCCGACGCGAAAGCGCGACAGGGCGTGTTGTGGATATGCCGCGGCCAGGGCCTCGTATGCGGAGCGGACCGTGCTCCAGTCCGAGGCATTGAAGGCCTGGGCGGCTCGTTGGAGGTCGGCGGCTGGAGGTGCCGCGGCCGGCGCGGCTGGCGTCGAGGATTGCGCGTGCAACAGCGCGGGAGCGACGACGAACACGATGGCGCGAGCGACGGTGATTCTGCGCATGGGGAATGGCTGCGGGTTATGGTCATGACGAATCTCGCATCGAGCACGCGAGATGCGCTTGCACGTCGTTGCTCGATTGGCGCTCGTAAGGACTTTGTCGACACGACGGTGTTCGACACATCGCGCGCGGCGATCGGCGTGTTTCGATGTCCGGCGACGTATCCGTCGTTTCGCGACACGGGCCCGATCGAGCGAAGCATCGTCGTGTTTCCGCGCACCGGCGTGTGGATTCGTCACGCGGGATCGCGCGCCTTTCTCGCGGATCCGTCGGTCGTCACGATCTACAATGCCTCTCAGGAATACGAGCGCTTCGCGGAATCGCCGGACGGCGACCGTTGCGACTGGTTTGGTGTGTCGGCGGATGTGGCGCGCGAGATCGTGCGCGGGCTCGACCCCGAGGCCGCGGACTCCAATCGACCATTCACGTTCCAACGGGCGCCCAGCTCGACCACGCTGTACATGCGGCAGCGTGCGTTGCTCCGCCGCGCGCTGCGCGGAGAGCTCGACGCGTTGGAAGGTGAAGAGGCGGTGATCGGGATTGTCGAGTCGGCGATCGGCCGCGCGTACGCCGATGCGCCGCGGTCGCGCGCGCGCCGCCGCTCGTCGGCGGTACGCCACGGCGATCTCGCCGATGCCGCGCGTGTCGAGCTCATACGGAGCGTGCGCGAGACTCGTTCGGTGAGTGAGATTGCATCCGCGCTGGGAACCTCGGCATACCATCTATGCCGCGTGTTCCGGGCGTGCACCGGGCGAACGATGCACGAGTATCGCAATGAGCTCAGGGTGCGGACGGCGATGGAGCATCTCGAGAACAACGCCACGCGCGCGAACTTGTCGGCCGTTGCGCACGAGCTCGGATTCTCGAGCCACTCGCACTTCGTGCGGGCGATGCGCCGGTACGCTGGATGGACGCCGAGCGCGGTACGCGCGATGCTCTAGTTAGGGCCGGCAATCATGGGAGTCTGCCGTGGCCGAGCTCGAAGGCGTCGACGTTTCGCACCGCAACCTCACGATCGATTGGACGAAGGTGAAGCGCGCGGGCATCTCGTTCGCGATGGTGAAGGCGACCGAGGGCACGGATTGGATCGATCCCACATTCACGATCAACGTGAGCGGCGCGCGCGACGCCGGAATCGTGGTCGGCGTCTATCACTTTTATCGGCACGACGCCGATCCGGCACTGCAGGCGACGTCGTTCCTCAAAGCGACGGGACATCCGCAGCCGGGCGACCTGCTCCCGGCCCTCGACGTCGAAGCACCCGGCGACGGCGCCGGACCGATCACGTATTCGACGGCGAACGTCGTGCGACGCATCGGCGAGTTCGTGGATGCCGTCGAAGCCGCGCTGAGCGTCGCGCCGATGATCTACACCTATCCCTCGGCGTGGAAGGAGATTACCGGCAACGCGGACGCGTTCGCGTCGAAGTGCCCGCTGTGGATCGCCAGCTACGCGGACGCGCCGACGATTCCGGGCGGCTGGCACCAACAGGCCTTATGGCAGTATACAGATAAAGGAACTGTGAACGGCATTTCGACGATCGTCGATCGCGATCGCACGGCCGGCGACCTTGCCGCGCTCGAGAGCTTGCGCACGCGTGCGCTCGCCGTCGGAGAAATGGCCGTGTTCACCCAGGACGGCAACGTACGCGCCGCAGCGAGCCTTGCCGCGCGGGTGGTCGGAACGCTGCCGCGCGGAACTGGCGTAGTGGTGGTCGACGGGCCCGAGCTCGCGAAGGATCGCGAGTGGTGGAAAGTCGACGACGGCGAGGGCGTCGTTGGGTGGAGCAGTGGGAAAGTGCTGAGCGCCGGCTAGCGCCGGGTGGCGCCGGGTGGCGCCGGTTGACGTTTCGGCCTATGCGCTCAGCGCGGTGAATAGCGCCAGTCCCGCACCGGCGACGCCGGCAACGATCGAGATGCCGAATGCGGCTTTCTGCCGGGTAAGCGCGGCGACGGCGCCGAGTGCGATGGAGACCTGCAGGAGCGCGACGGCGAATGCGTAATGGTGATGGTGCTCCAAGAGCGAGTCGGCTTCGTGCGAACGCGCATCCCGCTCGGCCTCGAGCTTGCGCGCCTCGGTTTGAATTTCGCCCTGCTCTTTCGTATATCGGGCGGCCTGCGCGGCAAGCGAGTCGGGTGCTGCACGACCCGCCGCGGCATAGCTCTGCGCGGCGCTTAAGGCGATCGCGCCCTTGATGCCCTTGGCCTGATAGAAGGCCCATTGATCGGACGCCTGCGCCTGAAACGACGTCGCCTCGCTCTTGAGTACGAGGGCCTCGTTGATGGTCGATCCCGCGTGCAGCGACACGACGGCGGTGACGGCGGCGAGCACCGCGGTGTAGAGCGCGACCCAGCGCAGCATCGCGGCGCCGGCCTTTTCAACTTTCTCAATTTCGTCGTCGATGGTTTCGCGCAGCTTGTCGGTGTCGAGCTCGATTTCTTCGGGCATGGGCGATGGGCGATGGGCGATGGGCGATGGACGTGGAGGCTTCCGCACAGACGATGGCGGGTCTCCGCGCGTCATAATAGTTAAGGAATCTTTCGAGGGGCGACACAGCGGGATTGCGCGGCGGCCCATCGATTTGTACATCCCACGATGCGCCTCGTCCTTGCTCTCGCTCTCGCTCTCCCTCTCTCGCTCGCCGCCGCGTCGCTCGGCGCGCAGACTGTCATCCTCACCGACCATGCGCTCGACGGCCGCGGCGGCGTTGTTCGCAACGCAACCATCACGGTCGATCGAGGCAAGATCACGTCGACGACCGCCGCGCCCGCGCGCGGCGCAACCATCATCGACTTGCGCGGCTACACCGTGCTCCCCGGCTGGATCGACACGCACGTCCATCTCGACTCGCACTTCGATCGCAACGGCAATGTCGCGGGACGCGGCGAGTCGCCCGCCGAGGCGGCACTGGGCATCGCCAACAACGCGTGGATGTCGCTCATGGCTGGGTTCACCACCGTGCAATCCGTCGGCGCGTTTTCCGAGGGGCCGATTCGCGACATGATTCGCGATCGCGGCTTCCCCGGCCCGCGCGTGCTCACGTCGCTCGCGCCCATTCAGGGTGATTCATCGCTTTCCGCCGACTCACTGCGAGCGCTCGTGCGCCGGCGAACGGAACAAGGCGCGGATCTCATCAAGATCTTCGCCTCGAAGAGCCAGCGCGTCGGCGCGGGGCCGACGTTCACCGAAGAACAACTGCGTGTCTTATGCAGCGAAGCGGCGTCCCTCGGGCTGCGCACGATGGTGCATGCGTATCGCTCGCAGGCGGGCGCGGCGGCGCGCGCGGGCTGCCGGCAGATCGAGCACGTGACGTACGGCACGCAGGCGGACATCGACGCGATCGTGCACGCCGGCGCGTTCATGGGGCCGCAGGTTGGACTCGTCGTGCAGAATTACCTGGCGAATGCGCCGCGTTATCGGGCGAGCGGTATGACGCAGGAGGGTTTGGACATCATGCAGCGCGATCTCCCACTCGATTTCGCGATCTGCTCGACGGCCGTCAAATCAGGCGCGAAGGTGGTGTTCTCGACCGACGCCACCGCGGGCGCGCACGGCCGCAACGCGGAAGAATTCATCGGGCGCGTAGAGCATTGCGGCCAGCAGCCCATGGCGGCGCTCGTCTCGGCGAACTCCCTCGCCGCGGATGCAATCGGCATGGGCGATCGCCTGGGCAGTCTTCGCGAAGGCTACGATGCCGATATTATCGCGGTGGATGGAGATCCCGTCGCGGACATCGCCGCGGTTCGTCGCGTCGTGTTCGTGATGCGGGGTGGCGTGGTGTACAAGTTCAGCGGGGCGAAGAAGAACTAGCGCACGCTATCGCGGAAACGCGCAGCGCGGTATGGTCATCCCGAGCGGAGGCGCGCAGCGCCGAAGTCGAGGGACCCCCGTCCCGGAGGAGGAGTTGTGTGCAGTGCTCCGCTGAGAAGGGGGTCCCTCGACTCGCTTCGCTCGCTCGGGATGACAACGGCGCCGCGTGCGCAACTCACGCAATCGCGCGCCGCTCTCCCAGCGTCTCACGCGCGAGCGCCGCGCACTCGGCAACGATGGTCGTGACGCCAAAGCGCTTGGCGCCCATCCCCTCGCCGGTGAGCGGATTGAAATACTCGCGGAAGCCGGAGCGTGCGACGAGATCGGTCGTGCGATCGACGAGATCCGCGGCCTCCGCATCGCAACCGAGACGAACGAGCCCGTTCACGATGAACCACGTCGTGAACATCCAGGTCGGACCGCGCCAATAGCGTTCGATCCACAGATAGCGCGAGTCGCCGGGCACGAAGCTCGGCTCCGAGGCCGCGGTGCTGGGGATTGGATATCGCAGCCAGAAGCGCTCGGGATTTAGCAAATGCTCATGAACGAGGCGCTGCGAGACTTCCATCGGCAGATTCGCGAGCGCCAGCGGCGCGAGGCCGGCCCACGTGCTCACGTCGATCTGCTTGCCGTCGGGTCCTTCGGCGAAGAAGAATCCCTTCTTCGGATTGTACAGCCGCTTCACCAGTGCCTGGGTCAACTGCTCGGCGCGGCGCGACGCCGATGCTAGTCCAAGTCTCGCCAGCCCTTCCCACGCGAGAATCCAGGCCGTGTTCACGAGAACGTCCGTGGCGTGGAATCCACCGTCGGCAACGACGCGACGATAGTTGTATCCGCGACGGCGGTTGAAGTGCTGCAGCGCGAGAAAGCCAACCTTCGGATGGCTGCGCCAGCCAAGCGGAATGTCGTACGTCGGCGATGCGTCGAGGCCGGTTTCGTCCGGCTGCAATATGCCGAGCAGGCCGTCGGCGTCGGCGCGCTCGCGATCGAGATACTCGTGGAATCGCGACAGCGTTGCGCGGCCTTCCTCGGCGAACGCCGCATCGCCCGCACGTTCCGCCACCTCGGCCCACACGTAGGCGAGGAGCGGCGGTTGAATCGTCGCGGTTTGAAACGCGGTGCGCTCGATCATGTTGTACGTGAACGCGCGCGCCGGCCGGCAGGGTCCAAGCCAGAACGTCGTATGACCGATCAGTCCAGATGACTGCTGCGATGCGGCCAACGTGCGCAGCTCGCGCATCGCGCGCGCGGGATCGATGCGACTCCACGCCAGCGCGTGAAAGCACGAGTCCCAGAAGAATTGGTCGGGATATTTGGCGGAGTCGGGGCAGGTATAACCGAACTCGACTCCACAGTCGTTACGACCTTCACGCCAGTTGGACTCGAGCACACCCTTGGCGCCCGCAACGATGTCGGAGTATTGGTTCACGGCGTCTGCGTCTACGGAGTCGATGGAATGCGCGGCCTCGCCCGACGTGTGATGTCGGACACGCGCGCCTTGTCGTTCGCCTCGTACGGTTGAGGTAAACGCATACCCCGGGCCGTCGGACCAGTTGGGGTCGCCAGGTCATCCTGAGCGAGCGTCAGCGTCCCCTGTCATCCTGAGCGAGCGTCAGGATCCCGTGTCATCCTGAGCGAGCGTCAGCATCCCGTGTCATCCTGAGCGAGCGTCAGCGAGTCGAAGGACCCCCGTCCCGACGGCGGAGCTCTCCTCGGCGGCTGAGGGGTCCTTCGCTCCGCTCAGGATGACAATTACTCCACGCGCCGCGCCGCCACGAAGTACTGCACGAACCACTCGCCGCCGGTGTTCAAATCCGTGTAGCCCACGCCGCCTGTCGCGGTCGATGAATGGATGATTCGTCCATCGCCCGCATAGATCGCCACGTGCGAGATCGCCTGCCCCGGCTCGGCGAACAACATCAAGTCGCCGGGACGCAACGCGCGGAAATCAGCAGCGACCGGCGAGCCCGCGCGCACCTGCTCGCGCGACGTGCGCGGCAGCGTGATGCCTTGCTTCGCGAAGACATACTTGGTGAATCCCGAGCAGTCGAATCCTTCGCGCGGCGAGTTGCCGCCCCACGTGTACTTCACGCCGACGAACGAATCGGCGAAGTGAAGCAGATTCGCCACGCGCGCCGACGCGGCGGGCGATGCGGGAATTCGCGAACGTGCGGGAGCGGAGCCGCCGTTCGAAGAGCCGCTGGAAGAGCCGTTCGAACTACTGCTCCGCGGCAGATTCGCGATCACAGTCGCGAGGATGGTTCCGGGCGGTACGCCGAGTGTCCCCGACGACGCACAGCCGGTGACCAACGAGGTGAGTACTACGGCGACCGCGACGACTCGGGGGAGAGTGCGCGTGGTCATGCCGGCGAGCAAGGCAGATTTGGCGCCGCGCAGGAGCACGCTGGCAACAGCATGCGGTGCAGCGAGTTATCGAATCACGAGTCGAGGGCGCGGCGCGGCGTTGTCCGCCGAGGGGTACAGTGAAATGCGTTCTGCGGAGGACAGCTCCTCCGTCGGGACGGGGGTCCCTCGACTTCGGCGCTACGCGCCTTCGCTCGGGATGACAAGAGGCGGAGCGCTACGCGCCTTCGCTCGGGATGACAATGACAAGAGGCGGAGCGCTGTGCGCCTTCGCTCGGGATGACAATGACAAGCGGCGGAGCGCTGCGCGCGCTCACACCCGCGCCGTGTCGCGCCGGAACAACGCCGCCGCGCCGAGCGCGAAGACGACCGTCCACGCGACAATGCCGGCGATCCCCGTGGCCGTCAGTCCGCCGATCAGCGGCGCACGCGCGAGCTGACCGACGCCATACACCGGGCTGAACTTCGCCATCGTTTGAACGAGCGGCGGCATGAGTTGCAGCGGGATGAACAAGCCGCCGAACATCGCGAGCACGGCGAGCAGCGGACCGACGAACTGCATCACGTTCTCGGACGGCAGGAGAAAGCCCATGAACAAGCCGAACGCCGCGAACACCAGCGACGAGGCCCACGCGCCCAATCCCGACAGGAGCCACACGCGAGGGCTCATGTGCACGCCGGAAATCGCGCCGATGGTGTACGCCGCGACCACGGCCACGAGGCCGAGCACCATCGCGGTGAGGACTTTCATCGCGATGTAGGCCGTCGGCGAGAGCGGCGTCAGGCGCAACTGGCGGCTCCAGCCGACGCTGCGCTCGACTGCGACCGCCGCGCCGCCGGCCGTTGTACCCACCATCGCGCCGTATACCGACATGCTAATGAGCAAATACGCAAGCGCGACGTCGCTGCCGGCGGCGCTCCGCGACACCGAGCCGCGGAACATGAAGAAGAACATGCTCGGGAACACGAGCACGAACATCAACGTCCGGCGATTGCGCAGCACCCGCCGCACCTCCAGCCGGAGCGCGGTCAGATTGAAACCGCCCAGCGCGGGCGCGCGATGCGCCGTATCGTCGTACGCGGCCGGCAGTGCGATGTCAGCAGTCATGGGATTCAAGTCGCCGGGTCGGCGGTGGCGGTGAGCGTGAGAAAGGCCTCCTCGAGATTGCTCGATGAGATCTCGAGGTCCCGCGCCGGCGTGGTGGTCAACAGATGCCGCGCGACGGCGTCGGAGTCGGCGCACTGCACGAGCAGGGTGTCGCCGCGCGTCTCGACGTTCATCACGCCGGACATCGTGCGAAGGCCAGCGACGTCCGCGTTCGGCAGCGTCGCGCGCACGGTGCGCCCCGATGCGAGATTCTTGATCTCCGCCGTGGTGCCGTCGGCGACGATGCGTCCGCGGCGAATGAGCACGATGCGGTCGGCGTACGCGTCCGCTTCGTCGAGATAATGTGTGGCGAACATCACGGTACGCCCGCGCGCCGCGTCGTCGCGGATGGTCGACCAGAACCCGCGGCGCGATTCGACGTCCATGCCGGTCGTCGGCTCGTCGAGAATGAGCAGACGCGGATCGGACAACAGCGCGAGCGCGAAGCGAAGGCGCTGTTGCTCGCCACCCGAGCACTTTCCGACGGCGCGATCACCAATCTCTGAAATCCCGGCGCGGTCGAGCACCTCGCCAACGGGTTGCGACTTGGCGAACAGCGACGACATGTACGTCACCGTTTCGCGCACGGTGTAGTCCTTGAGCAATCCGCTGTTCTGCATCACGGCGGCGACGTGCCCACGCTCGATCGCGGCAGCCGGTGTATCGCCGTAGACGCTGACGCGGCCCGCATCGGGCCGCGCGAGCCCCAGGAGCATGTCGATCGTCGTCGTCTTTCCCGCACCGTTGGGGCCGAGAAAGGCGACGATCTCGCCGGATTCGATTTGGAGGGAGACGTCGTCGACGGCGGTCACGGCGCCGAAGCGCTTGGTGACGCCGGCAAGCTCGACTGCGAGCAATGGGCCCTCGTTGTCAGGTAGGAAAGTTCGTTCGGACAACGTACGGACCGGTTGACGGCGAGTTTCGGCCCCTTGAGGACGCGTTGAGGGCCTTTTCGAGCTCGTATGCTGAAATTTCAACCTTTCCGCCCGTCGTGGTGTCTCATCTCGTTGGCGGATTCCCTCCCCAACGAACCGCGGCTCGGCGCTGTCGAATGTGCGCCGTTCGCTCCACCTGCACTCATTCGCTCGCGAGACGTCCATGTTCGCATTGCTGTTCGTCGCTACTCTTGGGCTCGGTCCTCAGCTCCGCGATACGACGCACGTCGTCGAGGTTTCGCGCGGCACGACCGCCATTCGCGCCGCGGTGCCGCCGGTCATCGACGGCAAGGACGACGACGCGATCTGGCGCAAGGCGCCGACGATCGATCAGTTCACGCAGTGGCAGCCGACCGAAGGCAAAGCGCCGCGCTTCCGCACCGAAGCGAAGGTCGCCTACGACGCGGCGAATCTCTACGTGTTCGTGCGGGCGTTCGACGCGCATCCCGACAGCATCATTCGCCTGCTCGAGCGGCGCGATACGTTCACGCCGTCAGACATGATCTGGCTCTTCGTGGACTCGTATCACGACCGGCGCACGGGCTACGAGTTCGGCGTGAACGCGGCGGGCGTCAAGATTGACCAGGCGGTGTACAACGGCGGCAACGAAGACGGCGCCTGGGACGCCGTCTGGGACGTCGCGACGACGATCGATTCGCTCGGCTGGACGGCCGAGTTTCGCATTCCGCTATCGCAGATGCGATACAGCAGCGATCGCACGCACACGTTTGGCTTCACCATCGATCGCGACATCTATCGATACAACGAACGCGTGAGCTGGCCGAGCTTCAGCCAGGCGAAGCCGGATCTCATCTCGCAGCTCGGCGACCTCGATGGGTTGAACGATCTCGAGGCGCCGCGACGGCTCGAGGCCCTGCCCTACGCCGTGACGAAGCGCGCGGCGGCGATCACGAACAACCGGTTCACCAACCAGTCGAACGTCTCGGTCGGCGGCGATCTTCGCTATCGGGTAGCGTCGAATCTCACGCTCGACGCGACGGTGAATCCCGATTTCGGCCAGGTCGAGTCCGACCCCGCGGTGCTCAACCTATCGGCCTACGAATCCTTCTTCGACGAGCGGCGGCCGTTCTTCGTCGCCGGACGCGGTCTGTTTCGGTTCGACGTCAATTGCAGCCAGGTGAATTGCTCGAGCGAGGGACTGTATTACAGCCGGCGCATCGGGCGCACGCCGGAGCTCGCGGGATTCTACGGCGACACCGTGCCGCTCACGCCGACAACGATTCTTGGCGCGGCCAAGCTCACCGGCCGTTCGGCGAATGGCTTCACGCTCGGCGCGTTGGACGCGGTGACGCAGGAGGCGACCGGCCCCGGCGACACGACGTACGAGCCGCGGACGAACTTCTCGGTGGTGCGCGCCACGCAGGATCTTCGCGGCGGCCTCACCACGTTCGGCGGCATCGTCACGGCCGTCAACCGCCAGATGGATACGTGGTCGTCGCCGTTCCTGCCGTCCTCGGCGTATGCGGCGGCGGTGGACTTTAGACATCGATTCTTCAAGAATACATATGAATTTTCAGGGTCGCTCGACGAGAGCCGCGTCCAGGGCTCGAGCGCGGCGATCAATCGGTTACAGACCAATTCCGTCCACGACTACCAGCGCCCCGACGCCGGGCTGCCGTACGATTCCACTCGCACGGCGCTGGGCGGCGATGCCGAGGAGCTCAAGTTCGACAAGGTCGGCGGGCAGCATTTCCTGTTCGAGAGCGCGTATCAGCGCCGCTCGCCGGGATTCGAGATCAACGACCTCGGGTTTCTTCGCCGCGCCGACCAGCAATCGTGGAACACCTGGGTCGGCTATTTCGACCGCCGCGAGCATCTCTTCTATCAGCGCTTTCAGTGGAACAACAACTGGTGGCAGTACTGGTCGGCGAACGGCCTGGCGCAGGAAGCCGCGTACAACACGAACACGCACATCACGCTCAAGAACAACTGGGGCGTGCATACCGGCGGGACTCTCGGGCAGCTCGGTACCACGTTCGACGATCGTGCCGCGCGCGGCGGTCCCGCGGTGCGGCAGGACACGTATCTCGCGCCGTGGTTGTCGATCAACGGCAACGATCGACGGTCGCTGGTGCCATTTCTCAGCTTCAATTGGTTCCGCGGCGCGAACGGTCGAAACTGGTCGAATAACGTGAGCCCCGAGCTCGACTACAAAATGCTCGGCCGTTTCAGCTCGGCGCTCTCGCTGAACTACACGCACAACGTGACCGACAACCAGTGGTACGGGCTGTTCACCGACACGGTCGGCTCGCACTACACGTTCGCGCATCTCGATCAGACGACCACGTCGTTGACGATGCGTCTCAACTACACCTTCACGCCGACGTTGTCATTGCAGGCGTATCTCCAGCCGTTCGTGTCGAAGGGCACCTACTCGAACGTTCGACAGCTTTCGGCGACGCCGCGCGCCGATGCGTACGACGCGCGGTACGCGGCGTTCAACGACGCGGCGGTCACGAGCAATCCCGGCGGCTTCGACTTCAAGGAGCTGCAGTCGAATCTCGTGCTGCGCTGGGAGTATCGGCCGGGCTCGACGTTGTTCGTCGTCTGGAACGAGGGCCGCCAGGGGACGGGCGATGTGGCGACCCGCGATGACTTCCGGGGCGACGTGCGCAGTCTGTTTGCGCTGCATCCCGCGAACACCTTCCTGGTGAAGATGTCGTACTGGCTGAACCGCTGAAACCGCCGGCGGGCCGGCTCGTACGGACTCTGGGCAGCACGAGCATCAGGACCGCGAGGGACGGGGAGGATCGATGCGTATTCTGTGGACACTGGTCAAGGTCGTGGTCGGGCTCGCCATCGCGATCCCGCTTGGGATCATTGTTTTGGCGACGACGTTGGGTCTCGTCGGCGCGCTGATCGGTCTCGCCGTCATGGCGCTCAAGCTCGCGTGTGTCGGCGTGGCGGCGTACGTGGTGTTTCGCGTCGCGCGTGGGGTTTTCTTCTCGGGGTCGTCGCGCAGGAAAGCGCCGCCGCCGTTGCCGCGTGAGCTCGCGCCGCGCGATCCGTACTACGACGCGGCGTTGCGGGAGCTGGATTCAGAGCTGGGGCACGGGGCGCGGTGAGATAAGAGCTTTCGTCGCGCGCAACGCAGCCGGGTGCGCTCTGGGCGCATGCGGGACCCGTCCCGGCGGAGGAGCGATATGCAGCGCTCCGCTGAGACGGGGGTCCCTCGACTTCGGCGCTTCGCGCCTCCGCTCGGGATGACGAACGAAGGTATTACATCTTCTGATACACTTCCGTCGGCCCGTTCGGGAAGAACTCCGTGAGCACCGATCCGCTCAGTGATCCCGAGAACGTCTGGCCCGTCTGCGCATCCTGGAATTGAATGGCCCCGTTGGACGCGCTGAAAAATCCCTGCTCGATCGATACGGTCCCGTCGCTGAACTGCGCATCGTCGCTGAACGTGCCGTCGTCATTGAGCGACAGCACGTCGCTGGTCAGCACACGGCCGTCCGAGACCTGCACCGGCAGGTTCTGCCCGTTGATCGATCGCAGCGAGTAGCTACCGGTGAGCGAGACCGTCGGCGACACCGAATCGGTCGAGCTGCATCCCGCGACAACCGCGGCGAGCGCGGCAATGATGAGCTTCTTGTGCATGTCCTGTTTCCCTCTCCGTCATACGACGTCATCGTCACGTGTCGGAAAGGCAAGGCATGGGCCGCTGAAGCCGATTACTCCGTGAGCTCGAGGAGCCGGGTGAGCGCGGTGACCCAGGTCACGTCATTTCGCTCGCACGCGGTCGAGCACGAAGCGAATCGCCATCGCCACCAGCTCGGGTTCGTCGTCCTGAATTCCGTGTCCGCTGTGCGTCGTCTCGAGATGCATCCCGTTGCGCGAGCGCTGAAACCATTCGTCGTGCAGCGCGCGCCACACGACATGTCCGCGCGCCGTTCCGTTCACGTACGGCGCCGACTCGTCGGATTTCATGCTGGTGAGCACGGCGATCGGGATGTCGGGCAGCGGCGTCAGCCCCGGCACCGCGCCGTCGGCCTGAATCTTCACCGTTTCACGCGTCTCGGCCGCGGCCGGGACCGACCGTATGGTAGGGATTAGAGAATCGTAATACTGCCGGAACTTTTCCGGATACGTACTGTCGAGCGTCCCAAACCGGCGAACTTGCTGCTCGTGCGTGCCGTCGACCAGCACGATACCCGCGACATCCTCGGGATACAGTGACGTGTAGAGACGCGCGATCAAACTGCCGTACGATCGCGCCACGAGCACGACCGGCAGCGCGACGCCGCCGCGGTGCAACAGCTCGTGCAGGTCGCGCGCGGATTGCGGTACCGAGTGGTCGCTCGAGCCCGACTCTGACCGGCCGAACCCGGCGCGCGAGTAGGCGATGGTCGTCGTGTACTGTGCCATTGCGTGCGCGAGCGGCAGCCAGGTATCGAGCGAGTCGGACAGTCCGACCTCGAAGACGAGCGCGGGCACGCCGGCGCCTTCTCGAACGAAGTCGAGCCGATGGTCGCCGACCGATACGAGGCTGTGCGTTTGCGCCGGCAACCGAGTCGCGGCGAGCGCGACGACGAGGAGCATCGATAGCGATGTTCGTGGCATGGCTGGGGTCATGATTGGACGATAGCGCCTACGGTCGAGCGCGCTAGTAAATCTTTATGCAGAGCGCGGCATGGACGGTGCACACCCGCGCAGCAATGACGACCGCGACCACCATCTCCACCACGATCTCCGACGAACCGATTCGCGTTCCCGAGATCACCTTCTACTTCTGGCTGGTCAAGATCCTCACGACCGGCGCCGGCGAGAGCATCTCGGATTTCCTCGGTCACGTGAGCCCGGCGCTCGCCGGCGCGGTTGGCGGGATCGGCTTCCTCATCGCGATCACGCTGCAGTTTCGCATGAAGCGGTACGTCGCGTGGACGTACTGGTTCGCGGTGTTGATGGTGGCGATCTTCGGCACCATGGCCGCCGACATCGTGCACGATGGCTTGCACGTCGGTTATCTCGAGTCGAGCATCGGCTTCGCGATCGCGCTCGCCGTCATTTTTGCCTGGTGGTATCGCAGCGAGCAGACGTTGTCGATTCACAGCATCAAGACGCGCCGCCGCGAATGGTTTTACTGGTCCACCGTGATCGCCACCTTCGCGCTGGGCACCGCGGTCGGCGACATGACCGCGACGACATTCGATTGGGGCTACCTCGATTCGGGGATCGTGTTCGGCATCGCGATTCTCGCCATCGGCGCGATCTACTACGTCGCGCGGAATGCGCTGCCCGCGAGTCATCGGCATCGCTCGACGCTCGCCGTCTTCAGCTTCTGGTTCGCCTACATTCTCACGCGGCCGCTCGGCGCCTCGTTCGCGGATTGGATGGGCAAGTCCCGCGATCGCAGCGGGCTCGGATACGGCGACGGGACGGTAGGTCTCGTGCTGCTCGTCGCGATCCTGCTCGTCGTCGCGTATCTCGCGGTCACCAAGCGCGATGTGCCCAGTCTCACCGACGAGCAGGAGTGGGCGGACCCGCCGATGGCGCGCGCGTCGTCGTAGCGCGGCTCCGCGTTACGAACCGGGCACGGCCGTCGTTAGAATTGAGACCTGCCCGCCCCGAGACATTCTTGCCTTACTCGTACGTCATCGATCCCCGCCGCCGGCTGATGATCCTTCGCGCCTTCGGCCGGTTGACCCACGCCGAAGTGCGCGAGGCCCGCACGCGCGGCGTGGCGGACCCCAGGTTTCATCGCGCGTATTCGACCGTGGTCGATTTTCGCGACGTCACCGAGTTCGAGCGCAGCCCGAAGTTCGTTCGTGAATTGACGGAGCGTCCGATCGTGGCGCGGAAAGCGAAGATCGCGATCCTGCCGAAAAGAGGTCAGCCGTCCGGGATGGCGCGCCTCTTCGCGACCTACGCGCAGCTCATGGGGCGGCCGGTGCAGTTGTTCACGAGCGTCGATGCGGCGGCGCGCTGGCTGGACATTCCTCTGCCGGAGTTGTCCGACACGGACGCGGACCCACAACCGTTGCGGCGACAACAGCCGTAGCCTGCTTCGGCGGAATTTCGGAGCGAAGGATCTCGATCGCCTACCAGCGATCGAGATCCTTCGCGACGATCACTCGCCCGCGATACCCCTGCGCGCGAATCGTTGCGGTGACCGCGAAATCGGCGACGCCGTGCGCGCCGAAGTGGTAGAGGATGAGCGTCTTCGGCTGCGCCGCGGCGGCGAGCTTGCCCAGCTCCACGTCGCTCGTGTGAAACTCGCGCAAGTATTTCGCCCAGTCCGGATTGTTCGCGGGCGGCGGCGTACTGCCCGCCGACTCGGGATGCACCTCGTGAATGAGCACGTCGGCGCCGCGCGCCGCCGTCTCGATGCTTTGTGCCGGGCGCGTATCGCCCGAGATCACGATCGAGCGGTCCGGCGTGTCGATGCGATAGCCGAATGCCTCGTTCCACGATCCATGCAGCACCGGAATGGCCGTGATTCGCACGCCGCCGCTGTCGTAGACGACACCCGGTTGAATCTCGTGCACGTTCACGCGATACCCGTTCGGATAAGCATGTTCTAAACCCGTGGTGCGCACTTCGATGTCGGCCTTCCACGCCTCGTAGATCGCGTTGGTCATCGCCGACAGCCCGTGCGGCCCGTACACCTGCAGCGGCGTACGACGTCCAAACGTCCACGTCGTGAAGATGAGATCCGGATAGCCCAGCGTGTGATCGCTGTGCAGGTGCGTGAAGAACACGGCAGCGATGCTCGCCGGCGGCAACTTCGCGGCGGTGAACTGTCGTGTCACGCCGACGCCGGCATCGAAGAGAAAGGTGCGCCGGCCGACGACGACCGCGGTCGCGGGGCCCATCGCCGTTGGATCCGGGCGTGGCGTGCCGGTTCCGAGAAACACGATGGTCGTGCTGTCCGCGGCTTGTGAGATTGTCCGGGCCGAGTGCACGTCGGCGGGGCTCGAAGCCGCGAGCGTGCTGCACACGGCGAATGTAAGGAAAGTGCGCATGAGCATTCCCTAGTTGTAACTCGGCTTGGGCGTCGGCGCCATGCCGACGATCGATGCGTCCTCGACGCAGTCCCACCCGCCCCCGACCCCTTGCAAATCAAGGGAAAGAAGAGCATGCTATCCCTAGATCTGAACAGGGAGTGGCGTGCCGGCGATCACCGTCGATCTCGAATTCAAGCGCGGGGCCATCGAGCTGCTCGTCCTCAAGGCGGTGTCGTGGGGGCCGATGCACGGCTACGGCATCGCGAAATGGATTCAGCAGACCACCGACGACGCGCTGCGCGTCGAGGAAGGCTCGCTCTACCCCGCCCTGCATCGTCTCGAGGACAAGGGACTCGTGGAACCCGAGTGGGGACTCTCCGAATCCAACCGCCGCGCGAAGTACTACTCCATCACCGCGCATGGCCGCAAAGCGCTGCGCGTCGAAGTAGAGAGCTGGACGCTCTTTTCGGCGGCGATCGCGAAAGTCATCGTCGCCCCACGACCCGGCATGTGAGCCGATCTGACCCGAGCTGACCCGAGCTGACCCGAGGAAATTTCGATGAAGCGCGAACAATTGTTCCGCCGCTATCTCCGCTTCTGGCGCGCCGATCCGGCGCGCGATGTACACGAGGAGCTGGACTTCCACGTCAACATGCGCGTGACCGAGTTCCAGCGAATGGGCATGAGTCGCGAAGAAGCCGAGCGCGCCGCGCGCGAACGGTTCGGTGACGTGAACGGCGTGCGCTCCGAGGTGGAGCATCTCGCCGTCAATCGCGAAGTCCGGCGGCAGCGCGCCGAGACGTTCGACGGCATCGCGCAGGACATTCGCTACACGCTGCGCACGCTCCGCGCTCGACGCGGTTTCGCTGCCGCGATCATCATCACGCTCGCGTTGGGCATCGGCGCGAACCTCGCCATCTTCACGGTGGTCGATAGCGTGCTGCTTCGACCGCTGCCCCTGCACGACCCCGACCGACTCGTTCGCTTGTACGATGATTTGCCGGGCGCCGGCGCGACGGACGTCGGCGTGTCGGTACCCGAGCTTCAGGACCTGAGCTCGCGCGCCGGCATCTTCGACGCGGTCAGCGGCATCTATCCGGCGAGCGCGGCACTCGCCGGCGGCGAACACGTCGAGCGCATCGAGTTGCTGGGCACGAGTGCGAATTACTTCGAGCTGCTGCAGGCGAAGGCGGCGCTCGGGCGCGTGTATGGGCAAGCCGAATGGCAACCCGGTTTCCTGGGCACGGTGGTGATCAGCGACGCGCTGTGGCGCCGCCAGTTCGGCGCGGATCGCGCGATCATCGGCAAGACGATTCGCCTCGACGAAGATCCGTACACCATCATCGGCGTCATGCCGCCGGAGTTTCGGCATCCGGGCAACACGCTCGCCGGCGACGTGGACGCGTGGGCGGGCGCCGGCTTCAGTGCCGATCCATTCCCCTCGCCGCCGCCGCGTGCCTCGCGGCTCGTGCCCGGAGCGATCGCGCGGCTCAAACCCGGCGTGACGATCGAGCAGGCGCAGGCTCGGCTCGATCAATTCGTGACGCAGCTCGGGCACGAATACCCTGCCGACTACCGCGAGAATTTTCGCTGGAGCATCCGACTCGAGTCGGTGCAGTCGACGCTCACCGGCAACGTGCGCACGACGCTGGCCGTGCTGCTCGGCGCTGTGAGTTTTCTCTTATTGATCGTGTGCGTGAACGTCGCGAGCCTCATGCTCGCACGTTCGTCGTCGCGCATGCGCGAGTTCGCGCTGCGTCAGGCGCTCGGCGCGTCACGCGCGCGCATCGCGCGGCAGATGATGCTCGAGAGTCTCACACTCGCGCTCGCCGGCGGCATCGCCGCGATGCTCGTGCTTCACCTTTCACTCGGCGCGTTGACGGCGGTGCTTCCGCCGAATCTCCCGCGGCTCAACGAGATTCACGCCGATTGGCGCGTGGTCGTCGCGGCAATCGTCTTGTCGCTCGGCGCGGCGTTGTTGATCGGCCTCGCGCCCGCCGTTCAAGCGACTGGCGCGGACGCGAATCGCGCATTGAACGAAGGTGGCCGCAGCGGCAGCGGCTCGACCGTCCGCCGCAATCGCGCGCGAACCGCGCTCGTCGTCGCCGAGATCGCGTTGTCGGTGGTGCTGTTGATCGGCGCGGGTCTGCTGGTGCGAAGCTTTTCCGCCGTGCTGCACGTCGAGCCAGGGATCGATCCAACGAACGTCGTCACCGGCGAGGTATGGGTGCCGGTTCCGAATAATCCGGCCGCGAACAAGTATCTCAAGCCGCCGGAGCAGGCGGCGTTGGCGGAACGACTCCTTGGCGGCCTGCGACAGATTCCGGGCGTCGAAGTCGCGGCGCTCGCCACCCCGGGCGACGTGCCGTTCCTGGGCTCGCAGAATAGTCCGCGACCGTTCCAACTGCCCGACGAGCCGGCAACGAAGGAGAACGATCACGCGGCGCGGTACGGACAGGTGAGTGCCGACTATTTCGCCGCGCTGCGAATCGCGACGCGCAGCGGGCGCGTGTTCACGTCGCACGACGACTTGAACGCGCCGAACGTGGTGGTCGTCAACGAAGCCTTCGCGCGGCGATTCTCTCCGCAGCGCAACCTCGTCGGCCAGCGCCTGCGCGCCGGCCGCAACACCGACTTCACGATCATTGGAGTCGTGGCCGACGTGCGTGCCGACGGCCTCGATGCCGAGCCGACGCCGCGCATCTACTTGTCGCTGACGCAGCGGCCGACGGTGGCGCTGTCGGTGTTCGTGCGATCGCGCGGCGACTTGCCGTCGATCGAGCGCGCGATCACGAAGACGGTGCATGACGTCGATACCGATTTGCCGGTGTTCGGTGTACGAACGATGAACGACGTGATGTCGTCGTCGATGGAACGGCGGCGGTTCTCGCTCGCGCTCATCGCCGCATTTGCGGTCGTTGCCGTGCTCATGGCGGCGCTCGGCATCTATGGCGTGATGGCGTTCGTCGTGAGCCAGCGCGAACAGGAATTCGGCGTTCGCCAGGCGCTCGGCGCCACCGGCCGCGATATCCTGGTGCTCGCCGTGCGGCCCGGCATTCAGATGGCGGTGGCCGGCACGGTGCTCGGTGCCGCGATCGCGTTCGTCGTCACGCGGCTGATCTCATCGCTGTTGTACGGGGTCTCGGCGCGCGATCCGGTGACGTTCCTGGGCGTGGCGATCGTGCTCGGACTCGTCGCGATTGCGGCCTCGCTCGTTCCCGCGCGCCGGGCGACAAAGGCGGATCCGGCGGTGGCGTTACGGAATTAGTCGAAACTGTGTCATCTCGAGCGAGCGACGCCGGGTCCTCGAGATGAGCCATGATTGCTAATATGGATGGGCCGGATCCAGGTCAATACGCCGGGAAAAACCCTTTCGTCGGCCGCCGCGTCTTGAGCGACTCGATGTCGAACGAGGACCTCAGCGCCGGCGGGAAATCCTCGATCTGCTCCGGCGTCAAAATCTTCGACGCTTCGATCATGGCGTCGACCATCGCATCGTACGCCGCCATGCGCGCGGGGCGCACGAGCTCCACCGCTTCGTCGAGATCGTAGTTCGCCGGCAGCGTCTCCATGTACTTGACCGTCGGCGCCCAGATCGAATCCTGCTTCGCGATCAGTCGCCGCTGCAACTGCGTCAGCCGGTCGATTTGCGCCTGGCTCAAAATGCTCATCGAATCCTTCACCTGCAGAATGCTCTGAATGGGGCTGAAGATCGATTGCAGCAGGAGCGCGCGAATCTGCTGCGTGGTGCGCTTGTCGCCGCGCCGCGTGCGTCCCGGGCCGATGATGTTCGCCAGCCCCTGGTGGTCGACGTCGCCGCCCAGGCGTACGCGCGCCTCGAGGCTGACGATGAACGGCAGGCGAATCGTCGAGCTCGCGAAGCGCGTATCGCCGAAACGCGGATTCACGTCGTACTTGAACGCGTTCGTCGCCGGATCGTAGCCGCGTACGCGCAAGAGCGTCGGATCGGGCGCGGCCGGCTGTCCCCAACCCTGCATGTGTGCCGAGCCGTGCAACAGCTCATCGACGCCCGCGAGCGGATTCGACACGTCGAGCGACAGCGTCGTGCGGTTGTCCCAGCCAAGCTTCTCCGGGTTGATCGTGAGCGATGCCGCTGCCGTTGCCATCCACGGTCCCTCGCACGAGTTTCGTGCGGCGACGGCGCCGAATTGTCTCGTCAGACAACTCTTGACGCGCGACGAGGCGCCGGAGAGCAACTGGCTCATGCCCGACGAAAGCGCGGCGTCTCCGGTGCCCGGCGCGAACACGAACGCGCGATCGTTCGACAAGCCGTCTCCATTCACGTCACCCGCCACCACCGGCGTGAACGGAAAGCCCGACGCCGCGCGGCCCGTAATCGCAACCGAGAACAGGTTGGCGACGCGCGTATACAGGTTGATGTTGATCGCGTGCGTGCTGCCAAGTGAGCCGCGCGACCATTCGACCGAGCGAGGATCACCCGCGGTCGTCGCGCCGAAGCCGCGCGTCTGCTCGCGCAGGTCCGAGTAGACGTAGCTCACCGTCCACCGCCAGTTGATGCTGCTCAAGCCCACCGGATTGAGCGTGAACGTGTACTGCGCCGCGCGCGACTGAAGATCGGAGCGCAGGTCGTTCACGCTTCCGTAGAGGGTCGACACACGCGAATCGACGTTCGTCACGGCGCCCGTCGCGGGTACGATGCTCGTTGGCTGCACGTAGATCGGGCGGCCGCCTTCGCCGCTCAGTGACGCGCGCTGCGTGCCGCTGAAGTTCACGTCGAAGGGCGCCTGCTGATGCAGGTTGAGGGAATACGTCGCGTCGGCGGAGAAGCGGAACAGCTTCGTGATGAACGGTCCGCGCAAGGCGAGATTGCCGCGCCAACTGCGCTGCGACTCGAAGTTCGGATCGATCGTGAACACGTTTGGCCGGCTCGACACGAACGCGGATGGCGCACCAGCCGCGCAGGTCGTCGGGATTGCGCCTTCATTCGTCATGTACGACGTGAAGTCCGGCACCGGCACGGCCGAACCAACGCAGACCAATTGGCCAAGCGCATCGGGCAATCCGGTATTCGTGATCGCCGGCGCGACGAGACCGGGCCGGAAATCGTTGCGGAACTCACCAATGCCGCCGCTCAGGAATCCCCACGGCGCGCCAAAATTCGGAATGCCGGTCGTGCCATTGTGCCCGAAGCCCCACCCGAAACTCGCGCGCGGGCTCACCACCAACTCACGGGGCGCATGATCGGTGCGGAGATGGAAGATGCTGTCGACCGACGGATTGTACTCGAGCGCGCTGCCCGTGGAATTGCCGTCGACACGTACACCGTACGAAATGTTCAACGTTTGCGTCGCGCGCCACTGATCGCCGAGCGCGAGCGATCCGGTGCGCATGTCGGCGAGGACGTCGTTGTGCGCGAACGAGCGCGAGAACGACGCCGGCCGGTTCGCCTGCACGTCCGCGATCGAATTGTACGTGAACGAGCCGAGCGCGTTCGCGCCCTGCGTCTGGCGAAGCTGATCGTCGCGCGCGTCAGCCGTGAGGCGCCAGTGATGCGCGTTCGTCGACGAGTTCCACGAGGTCTGATTGTAGAGCTCGACGCCCGACGTGCGCGTATATCGCGGCAGCCCGGAGTTGCCGCCGAAGATCAGCGACGACAGGCCCGTCGACCCATCGTTGAGCTGCGACGTCACGAGCACGCGCGCATCGGGAATGCGCATGTACGGTGTCGCGTCGTTGATGTCCGTATGCGCGCCAAGTCGCGTGACGTTGAGGAAGAACGAATCGGGAAAGAACGAGAACTCGCCGGTGACGTCGCCGCCGTTGCGCGAGAGATCGCCACCGTGTCCGGGCAGCGCGGTCGTCGACACGAACGACGCCAGGGACTTCGAATGGCGCAGCGACGTGGTGATGTTGCCCTGCGCCTTCTGCGTCGGCGTCCAGTCGAAGCGCGCGAGCAGCGATCCGTTGTCGGTCTGCCGTCGGTTCGGAATTCCGGCGGCGGCCAGCGGAATGCCGCGTGAGGCCGCGGCGGCGGTGAGCGCGGTGACCGAATCGCGCGAGATCCCGAGATCGGCGAGCGTCGCGGGATCGCCGGTGAGCAGCGATGAGAGATCACTAAAACGCCGCCCGCCCTGCACCGAGACGTTGTAGAACACGCGGTCGAACACGATCGGTCCCGCGAATCCGCCGCTCAACTGCGTGTTCGCGTACCGCTGCCCAAGCTGGCGACCGATCCGGTCCGTCGCCTGAAGACTCGGCGCATCGAGTGTGGCGTGCAGGATCTGATTCACGAAGTTGCTGCCCGACACCTGTGTCACCGACAGTTGCGCGCCGCTGAATCCGCCGCGCGAGACGTCGTACGTCGACGAGCTCACGCGCACCGCGCCGATGATGTCGCGCGGAACGTCGGTGGCGCCGGTCTGCATGCCGTTCAACGTGATGTTGTTCTGCGACCCGGAGAGCCCGAGCACCGAGAACTGCGGCAGTCCGTTCGTGGGATCGGACGTGATCGTGATTCCGGGCACCTGCGCGATCATGCCCATCAAGTCACCCTGGTCCGCAACGGCGAACACCTCGGAGGCGGCGATGATGCCCTTCTCCGTTTGCGCGACGTCGGGTCCGATGACGTCGCGTTGCGGAGGTTGCCGCCGCACGGCGTTGACCTGAACCGTGTTGAGTCGCACGGGCGCTCGCTTCATCACAACGTCGACGGTTGTCGGCGTCGACGCATTGGCGCCAACAGACTTCACTGTCGTTCGCGCCTGAATCCACCCGATCGCGCTTACGGTCACGTAATACTCGGCCGCGCGATTTGGGATCGTCGCAATCCAGCGGCCGGCGGTGTTCGACCGCACGGTGACGGCGAGGCTGAATCCCGCGCCGGCCGGCGTCACGGTGATCGATGCACCAGGAATCGCGACACCGCTGTCGCTCTTGACGGAACCGACGACGCTCTCTGGCTGCGCAGTTTGCGCGCGCGCCGAACGGGTAGGAACGAGTGGCGCAGCAAACGACCACAGGGCGACGACGACGATCCGGAACACGGCGGCGCGCGGGATCATGGTGCCTCGAGAGGTAGGGATTCGGTGGAGCGACTGCGGATACTACGTGTTCGATGCGCGATCGGCGGTTATGGTTGCGTTAAGGAATGGTGAGGGTCACGCCGCGCCGGCGGCCCGTGTACGCGCGGCACGCGTGTCAGCTTGCGACGCTCGCAGTGAGCCACGTCACCGCTCGTCCAATTCCCCACCGGCATCGTGTTGCATGCCGCTACTCGATTCAGGCGCCGAACGCTGCGCCATGCCAACGGGCACGTACGTCGTCGGTGGAAATGGACCCGACGCGCTGCCTATCACCGCCCTCGAATGCTGTCCCGCCGTGGCGACGATCGTCGTGCCGTCGTCGGGCGAATCGACGATTCAGCGCCTCACCGCGTCCGTCGTGGTTCGGCTCGATCGCGTTCCACTCGGTGTGGCTCCGAAGGAGCTGCACGACGGCGCGCAGATCGAATTCGGCGACTGCTGCCTGACGTTCAAGACCGCCAACGCGGGCGAAGCGACCATCACGGCGGGATCTGACCTCGCGACCTCCGGTGAGTGGATGCTTCACGGCCGATACACCGCTCCCGCGGCGGCACCGGCGAAGCCGGCCACGCGCGCCCGCATCGTCAACGCGCGCACGGGTGACACGATCGATCTCGAGCATCATCGCGTCGTCGTGGGTCGCGATGAGACGTGTGATTTCGTCGTGCCGGGGATGCGCGTCTCACGCCGGCATTTCTCCGTCTCACCGGTGCAAGACGGATATCTGCTGCGCGACGAGAGCGCGAACGGAACGATCGTCAACGGCGTACGCGTCGCCGGCACATACTTGCTCGGGCACGGCGACGTGGTGCATCTCGACGAAGAACATCTGCGTTTCGAATTGGATGGCGCCGCGGTCCCGACACCAGGCGCGGACGCGGCACCGACGGCGTTGCTCGATCTCTCGTACCTGAGACGCGAGTATGCGGCAGACGGCAAGCGCGATCACTCTCACGCTCCGCGCACCGCGAGTCTCGAGATCGTGCGTGGACGGTATGCGGGCGCATCGTTCTCGATCGACCGTCCGGTCTGCGCGATCGGGCGCAGTCCGCAGAGCGACGTACGCATTCGCGATGAAAGCGTCTCCTCCGATCACGCGACGTTGCTGCGCAAAGGCTCGAGCTGGTTCGTCGTCGATCTTCGCTCGGCGAACGGCACGTTTGTCGACGGCTCGCGCGTCGCGGGCGAGCGCGCGCTTCCTTCCGGCTCGCGCCTCAAGCTCGGCGCGGTCGAGCTGATGTTTCGCTCGCTCGACGGCGGCGACGACCGGCCGGATCCGACGAAACCGAAGCGGTCCTGGCTGCGCGATTTGCTGCGTCGCTTCACACAGCGTACGGCGGAGACCGATTAGAGCAGTCTGACGGCCGTTCTTCCGCGTTTCGAAAGAAATCGCCATACTGGTGGCGTCCCGTTCGACTTCCCCACTCCGAACAGGTCGGCCATGTCGTCACGCTCCCTGGTCGCGCGCGTCGTCGTTCTGCTCGCCGCGGTGAATGCGGCTACCGGCGCGCAGACAGACGCACCGGTGTACGGGCACGTGTCGTTCGAGAACTCGGGCGCGCCGGCCGCGCAGCCCGCCTTCCTCCGCGGCATGGCGCTGCTGCACAACTTCCAGTATCCGGAAGCGGCCGCCGCGTTTCGTGAAGCCGAGCGAATCGATCCGCGGTTCGCGATGGCGTACTGGGGCGAGGCGATGACGTACAATCACGGGGTCTGGCACGAGCAAGACTCCGTCTCGGGGCGCGGAGTGCTCTCCAGGCTCGGTCCGGACGCATCGGCACGACTCAGCGCCGCGCCTACCCAGCGTGAGCGCGACTATCTCGCCACACTCGACGTGTTGTACGGCACCGACGGTACCAAGTTCTCGCGCGATTCCGCGTATGCGGTGGCGTCGGCGCGCCTTGCCGCGAGCTATCCGCGCGACGACGACGCACAACTCTTTTACGCGCTCTCGCTGCTCTCGCTTCCGCGCGTGGATTCCACCTACATGCACGCGGCACAGATCGCCGAGCGCATCATGCGCGCGCATCCCGATCATCCGGGAGCGCTGCACTACGTCATTCATGCGTACGACGATCCGGCGCACGCCACGCGTGGTCTCCAGGCCGCGCGCGCGTACTCGAAGGTTGCCGTGAACGCGCCGCATGCACAGCACATGGTGTCGCACATTTTCATCGCGCTCGGGATGTGGGACGACGTCGTGAAGGCGAACGAGATCGCGGTGCACATGCATTCGTCGCCGGCGGAGGCGTTGGCGGCCGAGTGCGGGCACGGCGGGTTGTGGTTGCATTACGGGTATCTCGAGCAGGGGCGTCAGGCGGACGCGGCGCGGATGATGAACGATTGCCGCGAGCACGCGGGCGATTCGCCGGCCATCGCACGCGGCTTCGCCGAGATGCGGCTGCGGCAGATCATCGACGGCGCTGCCGCCGCCGCGCAACTGCCTACACTGCCCGACAGTCTCGCGATGGCGCCATTCCCGCGATTCATGCTCGCCTACGGCGACGCGTACGATGCGCTGCAACATCGCGACACGGCGGCGGCGCGTTCGTACATCGATCGCATGGTGGCCGCGCGCACGGTGATTCAGAACGCGCCGGCGCGCCCGAACACGGCGCAAGTGTTGGGATTCACCGGTGCCGCGATCGACGAGATGCGCGGAATCGTGCAGATCTACAGTGGCGACCGCGATGGCGGCATCGCGACCATCCGCGCCGCCGCCGAGCGCGAGGAGGCGCTGCCGTTCCTGTTCGGGCCGCCCGAAGTCGAAAAACCGACTCGCGAATTGCTCGGCGAATTGCTGCTGGCACTTCATCGACCGGCCGAGGCGCGCACCGAGTTCCAACGCGCGCTCGCGCGGACGCCGGAGCGGTCGTTGGCGCTGCTCGGACTGGCGCGTTCGAATCTTGTGGCGAGCGACTCTGCCGCGCCGCGCGACGCGTACCGGCGCTTGGCGAACAATTGGCATCGCGCCGATGCGACGACGCCGGCACTCGACGAAGCTCGGCACGGTGGTCCGGCCGCGCGCGCCGGCGCCGCGCAGCATGCGAGCAGCGACGTCGGCGTCATCCGGTTTCCCAACTCGGGATCGGCCGCCGCCCAGGCACCGTTCCTTCGCGCCATCGCACAGCTGCACAACTTCGAGTACCGCGAGGCGCAGAGTGCATTTCACGATGCCGAGCGCGCCGACCCGACCTTCGCGCTCCCCTACTGGTTCGAGGCGCTGTCGCATTCGCCCGTTCTCTGGAGCATCGACGACGCGCCGGGCGCGCGCGCCGTGCTCGCGCGGCTCGGACCGACGCCAGAGGCCCGGCTCGCGAAAGCACAGACATCGCGCGAACGTGCGTTCGGCGCGGCGATCGAAGCGTTCTACGAGGATTCGAGCCTCACGGCGCGTTCGCGCGTATTCATGGACTCCATGTCGGCGCTCGCGCAACGCGATACGTCGGATCTCGAGGCCTCGGCGTTCGCAGCGCTGGCCACGTTGATGTACAACCTGCCGACGAATCCCATGTCGCCGGCCGAGCGCGATGCCGTGGGCCGGCGCGCGATCGCGTTTGGCGAGCGGGTATATCACGCGAGTCCGCGTCATCCGGGCGGCGCGCACTATCTCATTCACGCGGCCGACGCGTATCCGTCGTACACGGCACGTGCGCTGCAGCCCGCATTCGATTACGCGTACATCGCGCCGGCGTCTGAACACGCGCAGCACATGCCGGCGCACACGTTCTTTCGGCTTGGCCTGTGGGACGATGCGAACGCCGCGAACGAGCGCGCGTGGAAGGCGTCGGTCGCCGAGGGAGCACGCGAGCACCGGGCCGCGACGGACCTCGACTATCACAACTTCACGTGGTTGCAGTACGTGTACCTGCAGCAGGGACGCTGGCATGCGGCGCGGGCATTAGTCGACAGTGCGCGAAGGATGATCGCGCCGTACGACAGCGGGTCGACGTTCACCGTCGATGCGCATTACGTGCCGACGTTTCTCGAATTCGGCTACGCCAACGAGACCGGGCGATGGACCGACGGCCCACGCGGCGCCCTCGCCACCGCGCCACTTGGTCCCGCGATGGAGCTGCAGCGTGAGCGCCGGCAAATGGGGGCGACCAATTGGGAGAAGACGATCGGTGCGCTGATGCGCGGCGATACGAGTGGCATGGCAACGGCATCGAACATCTCGGATGCGACGTTGCAGGGCATGGAGATCCGAGCGCTGATCGCCGAGCGCCGGGGCGATCGCGATACGGCGCTCGACTGGTGGCGTAAGGCCGCGCGCGTCGACACGTTGAACGGCGCGGGGCCGCCGCGCTATCTCGTCGCGCGCGATCATCTGGCCGCGTTGTTGATGGCGACCGGCCATCCCTCCGAGGCCGTGGCTGAGTATGAGCGTTCTCTCATTACCGCTCAGAACCGCTCCGCGGCACTCCTCGGGCTGGCTCGCGCCAAGCTCGCGAGCGGCGACACGATCGGCTCGGCGATGGCGTATCGACGGCTATTAGATAATTGGAAACACGCCGACGCTGATCTTCCGGCGCTCGCCGAAGCACGAGCCGGCGCGGACCGGGCGAAAGAGACGCGCGTCGCGATGACTCGCGCGGCGATCACCAAGCAGCGCGTGTGGTTCAAGAACGGCTCGCTCATGCTCGAGGGCTTTCTCTTCAAGCCAACCGGCAATGGGCCGTTTCCGGCGGTGCTGTGGAATCACGGGAGCGAGCACACGCCCGGCGCGGGGACGCAATTCGATTCGATCGGCGGCGCGTTCGTTCCGCGGGGCTACGTCGTGTTCGCGCCGTCGCGCCGCGGCCATGACGAGTCCGACGGCGAGCACATCGCACTCGTGCGCGGACGCGTGGCCGCGACACAGGGACAGAAGGCCGGCGACGACCTGGTGACACGGCTGCTGACGACCGAGCAGCTCAGCGACCAGCTCGCGGCATTGACGTATATGAAGTCGCTGCCGTTCGTGGATACGACGCGAATGGTGGTGGCAGGCTGCTCGTTCGGCGGAATCCAAACCTTGCTCGCGGCTGAAGGCAGCCATGGATTCAAGGCCGCGGTACCGCTCTCGCCCGCGGCGCAGAACTGGGATCACAACGACGCGCTCAAGGCTCGATTGTTGAGCGGCGTCGCCCGCATCAACATCCCGGTCCTGCTCATTCAACCACCGCGCGACGCCAGCCTCGCGCCGAGCAAGGACCTCGGGGCGGCGTTCACTCGGCTGCACAAGGCGTATCGCGGCATCGTCTGGCCCGACACGCTGAGCGCGCGCGACGCCGGACATTGTTTCGGCGGCCCGAACGGAACTCACGTCTGGGCCGGCGAAGCCGTGACGTTCTTCGATACGGTGCTCGCGAAGGCCGCGTCACGTCGATAAGAGAACTCTAAAACAACGCTCAGAACACGTCGAGATCTCGCCCCGACACCACGCGGCCGCTGTACCGCGTCTTGACCTCGGCGACAAACTTCTCGTCGGGCCAGTTGCCGGGAATCTGATGGTAGAGCACCAACAGCTTGGGATGTGCCTTCGTCGCGACGTCGCCCAGCTCGATGCTCGGCGTATGAAACGCGAGATGATACGCCTTCCAATCCGGCGTACGGTTCTCGATGTCGTGTGACGAGATGACTTCGTGCACGAGGACGTCGCAGCCGTTGCACGCCCGCACCACCGCATCGCTCGGCCGCGTGTCGCCCGAAATCACGATGGAGCGATCGGGCGTGTCGAAGCGATAGCCGAACGCGTGCGGCCAGCTGCCATGCAGCACCTCGAACGCCGTGACTCGAACCAGCGAGTCGCGATACACCTCTCCCGCGGACACGTCGAATCCCCGGCCGCCATAGCCGGTCTTGTTCGACGGCTCGCCGCCATAGAGGCGCATTTGAACGTCCGCCTCGTACGCTTCATTGAGATGCCGCACCATCGCCGCCGTTCCCGCGGGACCGTAGACGTCGAGCGGCACCGTCCGGCCCAGGACCCACGGCGAGAACATGAGATCGGCAAGGCCGACGGTGTGATCGGAATGCAGATGTGTTATGAACACCGTGCGGAGCCGCGCGGCTTGCAGCGCGCGAATACCACGATCGCGCACCGCGGCGGCGGCGCGGCGCACCACACCCGATCCCGCGTCGACGATGTACGCGGTGCTGTCGACGACGACCGCGACGGAATTGCCGGAGCGGTCGGGATCGGCGTTCGGCGTCCCGGTGCCAAGAAGGACGACGTGGGTGCGCGCCGTTGCCGCCGGCGTCTGCGCGTGCGCATTCACCCCGACGACTCCGCTGAGCCCGACCAGCACGAGGCCGATCACCGCGCGCGAGCTCATCCCGAATTCTTCTCCAGCCTCGCCATCCGCTTCCTGATCTCCGACACCTGCGGCTGAAACTCGGGATCGGCGTTCTTCCAGAGATTCACGAACTCCTGATAGTTGTGCATGGCCTTGGCGCGATCGCCTTTCGCTTCATAGAGCTCGCCAAGCCGGCGGAGCGCCGGGCCGCGGCCCGTGAAATCGACCAGTGCACGGTAGCTGTTCGTCGACCGGAAGAATTTCTCGAAATACACCGCCGCGGAGTCCGGTATGTTCAACTTGTCGTAGGCCCGGGCGATGTTGATGTACGTGCACGCATCGCATTCGTCGAACGGGCCGTCCGGTACGGAATCACCTTTCCAGAACTCTCGCAGCGCATCCTGCGGCCGATGCTCGGCCATCGCGATCTCGCCGAGCGCGCGGTGCGCGAGCGGCAGTTCGGCGCGCAGGCGATTGGTGTCGCGCACCTCCGCGTCGTGCTCGGCCAGCACCCCTTTCGCGCGATCCGGCCGCCCCGCGCGCGCGAAGATCGTGGCGACGCCGAAGTAATCGCGATCCGGAAGCGGCACGGCGCGCAGCGGCATGGCGGAGAGCGCCGCGTCGATCCGTTTCACCGCCCGGTCCGGCTGCTCGGCCGCGGTGACGTCGATCAACGACAAATTGATCGAATCGACGATCGGCGGCCGCCGCAGCGCAAGCGGCATCGCGGCCGTCAGGGCGGCGAGACGGGCTCGCGTTTGCTCCAACTTGCCTTGCGCTCCGACCGCCTCTGCGAGAAGCGGGAGCGCCGTCGTCGTCATGGCGCCCGTTTGCCCCCCGACAAGCGAATCGAGCGTCGTCTCCTCGTGCGCATAGTCACCCGAGGCGCCGTAAACAATGCCATGCACGACTATGGCGGCGCCTCGCGCGCCGGCCGATGGATTTCGCCTGGCCCACGCGTCGATGTACTCGTGCGCCTCGGCGAACTTGCCGAGATTCGCCAGATTGGCCGCAAGGTCCGTCGCCATCGTCAGACTCGACGGACGATTGCGCTCGGCCATGACAAAGAACGAATCGGCGCGGGCGTACTCACGCCGCGATTCGTACATCAGCCCGAGATTGACGCCGGAGGTTACGGAATCGCCGAGCGCGAGCAATTGCTGCTCGGCGGCGATCGCGCGTTGCCGGTCGCGCCCGGGGCCAAGGAAGTAATACGACGCCTCGGTCGATGCACGCTCCTTCGGTGTCAGACGATCACGAAACTGAAATGCCTTCGCGAGCACCGAGTCGCTGACCGCCGGCCCGTAACTCGCCGCGTTGTACACCGCGCCGAGCTTGCGCCACGCCATCGCGAATCCCGAGTCGACGGCGATCGCCTGCGACAGCTTTGCAATCGCCTTCGGATAATCCGCTTCGACGTCGTACGCGCGAACTCCGTCGGAATACGCACGGAGTGCATCGATCGACGCCGTGGTGACGCGCTCGAGCGGCGGCGCATTCTGCACCGAGCGAAGATTTTCGCCGAGCTTACCGCGCAGGTCGCGCCCGATCACGTCCACCGCGGCAATCAGTTCCTTCGGCCCGTCGACCGCCTTCTGCACGGTCGCGAGCGTCCGCGCCGAGTCGGCGGTCACGAGCCGGACCGAGACGACGAAGCCGTTGCCGAGTTGCGCGACTTCGCCGTCGACGATCGCCTTGATCCCCTCGCGCGCCGCGATGTCGCGCGCGAGCTGAAGATCGACGCGCGACGTCGTCGGTCGCTGCATGCGGGTGAGCGCGGCCGCAACGGACGCGGGAGGCACAAGCGTGATCGTATTCGTCTGCCCGAGACTCGAGCGCAGCGCTTCGGTAACGATGCCAGCGAGCGACGAGTCGGCGCCGCGCACGCGGAAGTCGGTCATGATGATCGGCTCGCGCGCCGTGATGCGCCCCGACGCGAGCAGCGACGCCGCCGGCCCGATGCCGAACGCGCGGAGCACCATCACGACCGCCACCAGCACGACGAAGGCTCCGAACGCGATGAATCCGCCGCGTACCGTGCGCTTCCAACTCATGTGTGGACTCGCGCGCATGGCGATCGTCGCCATCGTGCCGTGCGCCATCGTGCCACCCGGTGTGAGCGTCGGCGTGCTCGTGAGCGCGCGATGCGCCGTGCGCTGCACGAACGCGGTCACGAGGATCGCCGGCAACCCAAGCCCCGCCACGATCAACGCGCCCGGCAAGACCCAACTCGGCAACCCAATGCCGACGATCGCCGCCGTCGCCAGCAGCCATGCCGCGCCAAATGCGAGGGCCCACAACGCAAGCGCGACCCGCAAACGCACGCGTCCACCGAGGAGCACCGCGGATGCCGCGGCGGCGCTGCCGCTGGTCGTCGTCGCGAGCTCGAGCACGCGCACGACGTCGTCCGCGCTCTGCGGCCGCTTCGCGGGATCCTTCTCGAGGCACTGCATCACCAGATCGGCGAGCAGCGGCGGCGTATCGGGCCGCAGCTGCGCGATGCTCTGCGGCCGATCGCCCATGTGCGCGGCGAGCAACTTCTGCGGCGGCATACCGGCGAACGGCGGACGGCCGGCGAGCAGCTCGTACGCCATGCAGCCAAACGAATACAGATCGGCGCGCGCGTCGGTGTCCGGATCGGCGGCGGCTTGCTCGGGCGCCATGTAGACCGGTGTGCCGATCGACATGCCGATCTGCGTCAGTGATCCGCGCGTGGCGGTGGGATGCTCATCGGTGCGGGACGCCGACAGCGCCTTCGCGATGCCGAAGTCGGTGACGACCGCCGTGCCGCCGGTGATCAGGACGTTGTCCGGCTTGATGTCGCGATGCACGACGCCGCGTTCGTGCGCGTAGGCGAGCGCCTTGGCGACCTCGCGAAGATAGTTGACTGAGTCAACTATCGGCAGCGGGCCGAGGCCCAGGCGATCGCGCAGCGATTCGCCCTGCACGAATGGCATCGTGAACCACGGCAGTCCGTCCGTCTCGCCCGACGAAAGCACGGGCACGATGTGCGGATGCTGCAGCCCCGCGGCGACGAGAATCTCTCGACGGAACCGCTCGACGTTCACGCCGGCGACGAGGTCCGGCGGCAGCACCTTCACGACGACCTCGCGCCGCAGCGTCGCGTCGCGAGCCACGAAGACCCGCGACATTCCGCCGCCGCCCAACTCTCTTTCTATCGTATACGACGCGCCCAGCGAGTGCTGAACTTGATCCTGAAAGTCGGACACGGGCGGCGAGGCTCGCGCGGTTGGAAGTGCGGTAAACTTACGGTCCAGCGCGCGGGGGTGCCATGATCGACATCACGCGGCGCGCCCGGGTTCTCACTTGCCGCTGCCCCGCGTCACGGCACGCAGGCGGTTCGTCCTCCGGGAATGAGCGACACGCGTGGCGGCGGCGTGTTCGCGTTCGCGATGCGCAGCGCGACGTCGTGAACGAACTGCGCCACGTGCGCGAGCTTGTCGTAGTCGGAGTACTGCGGCTCGTCCGTCACCTGGTGATAGTCGACGTGAAACCCGGTGAAGAAGAATGCGGTCGGAACGCCGAAGCGATCGTATGCGGCGTGGTCGCTGCCGCAGGCGACACTGCCGCCGACGGCATCGGCGCGCCCGCGCGACCAATCGATGTCGAACCCCCACGTCGCCGCCGCGTTCGCCGAGTCGATGGCATCGGCAAACGTCGGCCGTCCGTCGCGCGGAGTGACGATGGCGACGTATCGCGGCCCTCCGCCCGGCGTGTCTTCCGCGCGCCCCCGGCTCACGTGATCCATCTGAAGCTGTGCGACGATGGAATCGATCGGCACGGTCGGATGGCTGGTAAACCAGCGCGATCCATTCAGGTTCCCTTCTTCGGCGGTGTGCCACACGAAGAGAATGGAGCGGCGCGGGCGAACGCGTGTCGTCGCGAACGCTTCAGCAATCTCTAATAGCGCCGCCGTGCCGGATCCGTCGTCGTCGGCGCCGTTGTAAATCGAATCGAGGCGCGCCGGCCGCAGCCGCCGAACGCTGTCGAGCGCGGCACGGAGGCGCGCGGCCTGGCCCGCATCGAGCATCGGCGGCTCGTCGCGCGCGCCCAGCGTGCGGAACATGCGATTGAAGACCCGCACGGAATCGTGATCCAGCAGCACGTTGCGTGTCCCGACATGATCCGAGTGCGCGCCGATGGCGACGTATTCGCCGCGCAGGGCCGGATCGCCGCCGCGCAGCACCGCGATGACGTTGCGCGCGGGAGCCGTATCGCGCACGCTGTAGGCGAGATTGCCGTGCAGCGCATTTCCGGTCGTTCCGGGACGAAGTGATTCGAGCGGCGACGAGAACAGACGCTGCGCGCTGCCGCGCGTCATGACGAGCACGGGCGCAACATGCGCGGTATCCGGCGGCTCGGCGGAATAAAAGGCCGTCGCCCATCGGTCCATGAACGCCGCCGTGAACATGCGCAGGCCTTGCGGAAAGGGACTGACGCCGACGACGGCGGCCGCGTCGAAATACCGGCCGCCGGGCCGGCGTAACGCGTACAGCGCCGGGGTCACGGCCTGCCCGCGCGCGTTCGTGTCGAGCCTAACCACGACGACCTTGCCGGCGGCGAGCGCCGGCGTGATGTAGCTCGACGTGTCGCCGAGCTTGCCGCCGTAGATCGCGGTGGCGTTGTCGAATGGTCGAACGCGCCAGCGCAGGTCGGGGATGGGTGCGGTCACGTCTCGCACAAATTCGAGCGGCGTGCGATCGGCGACGACGTGTGACCCGGGGTCGAGCCGCACGTTGAGAAGTGGGACGGTCTGGAAGTACGACCCGCCTTCGCCGGCTGGTTCGAGCCCGAGGCGCTTCACTTCGTTCGCGATGTACGTCGTCGCCTTGAAGTTGCCGATCGTGCCGGCGTCGCGGCCCAGCATGGAGTCGTCGGCGATGACGTAGAGGCGCGTCATCGCGTCGGCGGGTGTGATCGCGGGCGACGTCGGCCCCGGCGCGTGCTTGCGCGGCTGCGGCGGCTGTTGGGCGCGGGCGGATAGCGCGGTGAGAGCGAGCGCGAACGCGACGGCCGGTCTCATGAGAGCTCCTGGGGTGGAGGAGTTTCGCGACGTGCCGAACGGTCGAGAATATACCATCGAACCAACATTCGAAACAAAGAAATGTTGTCGCGGCGTATGTAAGCTCTAACGCACGTCCAATCGTTGGACGCGCAACCGTCCGCCGGGAGCACTATGGCAAGTTTCTGAACCCCAACGTGATCTCCGTGAGGTCTACGCCGGTGGCCTGATCGGCCAACTCGTGCATCGCTCGCCTGAGGCTCACCCCCGGCGCGGGCCGATGACCGACCACAAGACGCCGAAGCGATCGCGCACCTGCCCGAACCGCGTCGCGAAGAACGCTTCGGCGATGGGCGTTCCGACCTGTCCTCCTTCCGCCAGCAGTGCGAAGACGCGGTCGGCTTCTTCGTTGGAGTCGACGTCGAGAAAGAGATACGCGCCGCGCACGGGCTGGTAAACCTCCGACGGAACGTCGTTGCCAATGAGATCGACGCCGCCGATGGTCACGCGCGCGTGGATGACGAAACTATCCGGTCCAGGGGGCCGCGGATGGCCGGGAGGAATCGAATCCTTTCGGATCATCGCGGTGATCTTGCCGCCCAGGTGGCGCTCGTAGAACTGGAATGCCTCTTCGCAATTGCCGCCGAAATTGAGCTGCGTGTTGAGATGCATGCGACGTTGTCTCCGGTGGTCTTCAAGGGTGAGATTGGCCCGCGAGCGATCCGCGTCCAGCGGAGCGACGAACGACCGAGGCCGAAATCGACACAGGCGGCAGCCGCAAATCTGCATGTACTCGGCCTCGAGCGTAGGATGCCTGGCTAGATATCGGAATGCGAGTCGCGGCCCTCTACGACATCCATGGAAACCTTCCCGCCCTCGAGGCAGTCCTGGCGGACGTGGGACGTGCCGCTGTGGATTGCATCGTCGTGGGCGGCGACATCTTTCCAGGACCGATGGCGCGTGATGTCCTGCATCACGTGCGGGCGCTTGGCATTCCAGTTCACTACATTCGCGGCAACGGCGACCGCGCGCTCGGCGACGTGGCGGCGGGGCGCGAATCGGCCGGATTGCCGCCGGCGTTCGTGCCGCTGTTCGAGTGGCATGCCGCGCAGCTCGATCGCGCGGACCTCGAGATCGTCGCGCGGTGGCCGTTGACGCTCACGCTGCCGATCGGCGCGTTCGGCGAGGTGATGTTCTGTCACGCGACGCCGCGCGACGACAATGAATTGTTCACCGTGTCGACACCGGCTGAACGGATCCGAGATGCATTCGAAGGCGTCAGCGAGCGCGTGGTGATTTGCGGCCACACGCACCGGCCGTTCGATCGAATGATCGGTGACGTGCGTGTCGTGAACGCGGGAAGCGTGGGAATGCCGTTTGGCGGCAAGGAGGCGGAGTGGCTGCTGCTCGATGATGGCGTCGAGTTCCGGCGCACACCGTACGATCTCGGCGAAGCGAAGCGGCGTGTCATGGCATCGGACTATCCGAGGAAGGAGGAGTTCGTCGAGATGGTGTTGACCGCGCCGTCGCGCTGAGCGCACGAGCACCTCATTGCATCGACAGTCAGGTCGTTGCCGCAAGCGCAACGCGGAGCGGGACCGCGCTCAATCGCTCATCGAGTTGGATGACCGCGGTTCCATCATACAAGACGATGCCGCAGCGAAAGCGCCGGCCCGCGGCGTCTCGCAGCTTCTTCAGACCGCGCAGGTCATTTTCCGTGACCGAGGCGGCGGCCTTCACCTCTACGCCCGCCACCCCCGCAGCCGACTCGAGCACGACATCCACCTCATAGCCGTCGCGGTCCCTGTAGTGGGAGAAGTCGATCGGCACGGGCCGCCAGCTCGCTTGTCGGCGAAGCTCCTGCACAACGAACGTCTCGAGCAGCGGACCAAGGCTCGACCGGTCGAGGTTTAGAGTTTTCGCATCGAGGCCGAGCAGGGCGCATGCGACGCCAGTGTCGCCCAGGTGAAGCTTCGGACGCTTCACCGCGCGGCTCGTGCGGTTGGAATGCCACGGCGGCAAACGATCGATCAGGAAGACCCGCTCGAGGAGCGTGACGTATTCGTGAATCGTTTGGCGGGTCAGTTCGAACGGGGCGGCGAGCTCGGCGATGTTGAGCAGCGAGGCCGTGTTGGCGGCGACGACCGAGAGCAGGCGCGGCAGCGCGTCGAACGAATGAATGCGCGAGAGATCCCGCACGTCGCGCTGGATTTGCGTTTCGACATAGTCTCGATACCACGCGCTTCGCCGTGCCGGCGTCCGTCGCGCCAGCGCCGCGGGATACCCCCCGGCCGCGACGCGCACGGCGAGATCATTCCCCAGCCGCTCCACGATGCGTGTCGGGATTTTGCCGGCGAAGATCGCGTCGAGTACGCGCGGTCTCGCGTTCTCGATCTCTCCCTGCGCGAGTGGGTGCAAACGGAGAATCGCCAGTCGGCCGGCGAGCGAATCGGACAGATGCGGAACGAGCAGGACGTTGGCCGATCCCGTGAGGATGAAGCGTCCGGGACGACGGCGAGCGTCGATCGCCGCCTTGAGCGCGGTGAACAGCTCGGGCACGCGCTGGAGTTCGTCGAGAATCGTCTTCGGCGGCAGCGAGGCCACGAACCCGGCCGGATCGCCGCGCGCGGCGGCGGTGAGATCGTCGTTGTCGAAGGTGAAATAGCGATAGCCGAGCGGCTCGCCGACGGTCCGCGCCAGGGTGGATTTGCCGCTTTGCCGCGGGCCGTGGATGAGCACCGCGGGCGTATCGCGAAGGGCCTCCCGGAGACGAGGGGCGAGGAAGCGCTGGAACGCGCTGGCGCGGCGTGGCATGCGTCCAACCTACCGCCGCGGTCGGCTGAACGCTAGAATTGTCGTCGGCTGAATGCTAGAATTTACGTCGGCTAAATGCTAGAATTTTTGTCGGCTGAATGCTAGAATTTTTCGCGCGCCGTTCGTGCCCCCGGCCCGGCGAGACGCGCGGCGGACCACGCCGGCCGCGCGCGCTCCGCTCGCCGCGCCCCGGGCAGCCTTGCCCGGGCCGCCGGTGCGCTGGCGCGAGGAACGCGTACTGCACTGACGGCGGCCGTGCCGAAGACGATCGAACGCGCCGCTCGCGGCGCCGCCGCCGGTGCGGTCGCGACCATTCCGATGACGGCCGTCATGCTCGCCGCCAAGCACACGGGCTCGATGGGCCAGCTCCCGCCCGAGAAGATCACGCGGCGCGCGCTGGCCGCGGCGAATCAGCAGGCCAGTACTCCGGCGACGAAGGCCGCGGCGGCCGTGGCACACTTCGGGTTCGGCGCCGCGGCGGGCGCAGCGTTCGCGATGATCGCGGACGAGCGCGACGAATTGCCGGCGGCGATGGCGAAAGGCGCGGGGTTCGGGCTCGCGCTCTATGCGCTCAGCCCCCGCACTCGCTCGATGACCTCGAGCGCCGCGATGGCGTCGTCCAACGCCACGGGCGGCGGTGCCCCTTCTCGCATCGCGCGCGCGACGCCCAGATAAAACGCGCCATAGTCCCCGCGTTCGGTCGGGACGCGCGACGCGTCCTCACCGACGCCCAGCGTTCCATAGTTCTCTAATAGGTCGAGCCCCCAGCGTTCGCCGCCGGGGCGTTCACCACGACGGAGTGCATCTTCCTGCGGGTCCAACCCGAACTTCACGTACGCGGCGCGGTCGCCGAGCACGCGGAAGCGCGGGCCGGGCTGGGCCACGACGGAGCTCATCCACAGATGCGATCGCACACCCGACGCATGCGTGAGCGCGACGAAGACGTCGTCGTCCACTTGCGAGCCGGCTCGGCGTGAATCGAGTTCCGAATACGTGCGCGCCGCCTCCGCGACGGGCCCGAACAGGCACAGCGCCTGATCGATGAGATGACTGCCGAGATCGAGCAGGAGTCCGCCTCCCTCCGCGGGCGCATTGGACTCGCGCCAGTTGTCGCGCAACGCCGGACGCCACCGTTCGAACCGCGACTCGAAGCGATGAACTTTGCCGAGCGCATTCTCGGCCAGCAGACGACGCACCGTCATGAAGTCGCCGTCCCAGCGCCGATTCTGAAACACCGACGCCATGACGCCGTGGCGCCGCGCGGCATCGGCGAGACGGCGTGCATCGGCCGAGCTCACCGCGACGGGCTTGTCGACGACGACGGCGCGCTTCGCCTCGACCGCCCGCAACGCGAGTGGAACGTGCGTGCGGTTCGGCGTCGAGATCACGACGAGATCGATGTCGTCGTGTTCGGCGAACAGCTCGTCCGCATTCGCGACGATGCGCGCATCGGGACACTCGGCCGCGGCTTGGCGCTGGCGATCGGCGTTGCTCGTCACGATCGCGCGGAGTCTCATGCCCGGCGTCGTGGCGATGAACGGCGCGTGGAAGTAGCGGCCGCCGAGGCTGTAGCCGATGAGCGCGACGTTGATCATGCTCGACGTCGTCGCGCTCACCAGATGCGAACGCGTGCCTCGGGCGCGAGATACAACTTCTCGCCGGATTTGACCCCGAACGCCGTGTACCACGCGTCGAGGTTTCGCACCGTGAGCGCGCGCCATGGTCCCGGCGAATGCCCGTTCGTGAGCAACTGTCTCCGGAGCGCCGCTTCGCGGAACTTGGTGCGCCAGATCTGCGCCCAGCTCGTGAAGAGTTGTTGATCGCCGGTGAGGCCGCCCACGACCGGCGCCGCCTTGCCGGCGAGTGACGCGTGAAACGCATCGTATGCGGCGGTGAGCCCCGCGAGATCGGCGATGTTCTCGCTCAGCGTCTGTTGCCCGTTGATCGCCGCGTCGGGCAGCGGATGATACGAGTCGTACTGCCGAGCGAGCGCTTGCGTCGACGCCTTGAAGTGCGCGAAATCCGATGCCGTCCACCAGTTGCGCATCAGCCCGCGCGAATCGAACGCGGCGCCGAGGTTATCGAAGCTGTGGCTGATCTCGTGGCCGATCACCGCGCCGATGCCGCCGTAGTTCATCGCGTCGGATCGATTCGCGTCGAAGAACGGCGGCTGCAGAATGGCGGCGGGAAAGTTGAGCGCGTTCATCGCCGGCATGTTCACCGCGTTCACCGTCTGCGGCGTCATGACCCACATGTCGTGATCGACCGGTTTGCGCAGATCGGCGATGCTCTTGTCATAGTTGAATCGCGTGACGCGGTCGGCGTTTCCGTACGCGTCGCTCGGTGTGACGGAGAGCGCCGCATAGCTCGGCCACTTGTCGGGATATCCAATGCTCACGCGCAACGTCGAGAGCTTCGCCTTCGCCTCGGCCTTGGTCGACGGCGCCATCCACGACAGCGCGTCGATGCGATGCTGGAACGCGGTGATGAGGCCGGCGACCATCTTCTGCGCATTGGCTTTCGCGGCGGGCGGAAAGTAGCGCTCGACGTATTCCTTGCCGACGATGAATCCGAGCGCCTCGCTCGTCGCGGCGACCGCGCGTTTGTCGCGCGACTCCTGCGCTTCGGCGCCGCCCACGGTCTTTCCGAAGAAGTCGAACGATTCGCGGTCGAATGACGACGGCAGCACGGCCGCGTGATCCTCGATCGCATGGTAAGCGACGAGGGCTTTCCATGCGTCGAGGGAACCCTTCGCTACCAGCGCCGCGAGGCCGGTGATCGCGCTCGGCTGCCAGGCAACGATAGAATCCTCATGAGATAACTGTGATGACGCAAAGAACGCGGACCAATTGAGTCCCGGCGCTTTGCGTGCGAAGTCCGCGCGAGCCCAGTGATTGTTCCCTTTCGCCGGATCCTCGCTGTCCTCGACCTTCCAGTGCGTCTCGGCGATGCGGGTCTCGAGCCCCACGATCAAATCCGCGTTCGCCGCGGCCGCCGGAACGCCGGCGAGTGTCAGCATGCGCGCGACGTGCGCTCGATATTGCGCGCGAACGGCCGCCATTCTCGACGACGAATCGAGATAGTAGCTGCGGTCGGGCATCTCGAGGCCGCCCTGCAGCAGCGACGCGACGTTGTGTCCCGGATGATTGAAGTCCTGCGCCACCCATAGACCGAACAGATTGTCCGTGTGCAGGACGCCGTTGTTGATCGGATCGACGTCGGCGCGGAGGTGTGCGCCAAGAAAGCGGGCGAGCTCCGTCTTGTTGGCGATCGCGGCGATGCTGTCGAGGAGCGGCTTGATCGGCGCGACGCCGCGTTCGGCGATCGCGGCAGTGTCGAAGAACGCGTGATAGAAGTCGGCGACCTTGCGCTGGTCCGATCCGGCCGCGGCGTTGGCCGCCGCCGCGCGATGCACGATCTCCATCACGTTCGCATCGGCCTTGTCGGCGGCGATGTTGAACGAACCGTATGCGCCCAGCTCGGGCGGGATCTTCGTGCGGCGGTCCCAGGAGCCGTTGGCGTATCTATAGAAGTCGTCGCCGGGGCGAACCGTGGTGTCCATCGCGGCGGCGTCGAGACCGGGGATGGCGCGCTGCGCGATGAGCGGCGAGGCAATCGCGATCGTGATGGCCACCGAGATCAGGGAGCGAAGAGCGAAACGGGGCATATGAGAGTTCCGTGATGTAGAGCTAGGCGGCACACGCCGCCGCGGGCGCCGGGCCCGCGTCGACGAGTCGCTTGTTCGCGGGTTCGACGCGAAGATTGAGGCCCTCGAGCATCGCTCGAGGGACCCATGACAGTTCGGCGCCTGTATCAACGAGCGCCTGAGTCACCGTACGTCGGATGCTTGGCCGCGCGGGGTTCTCGATCTCGAAATCGATGCGAAATGTTCCCATGTCCGTCATCGTACGATCTCCTGGCGTCAGTGGCGTCATTCAAATGATGCGGGCATAGCCTATTCAGCGCAATTCGGTAGAACGCAATGAACGGAATAAACCAAGTGGCCTATTCCGTTCATTGTCCTTCATCATTGTGGCAAGGAGCTAATGCTTCTTATGCCGCTTGTGATGCTTGCGGCCTTTGTGGCCATGAGCAATCACGTCGTTCGCACGTTCGTCCGCGCGCAACGAGCGCGTCATGTCGCCGTGCGAGAGCGTCGTCGAGGGACGATCCCGGCGGAGAACTTCCGGACGCGTGAAGCGCGGATCGACGATGCCGGCCTCCGTTCGCGCGTGTTCGCCGTCGCGTCGCACATGTTGAGGCTGCTGGACCACGACGTGCTGCGCGGCGGCCGCGGCCGCGACGCGTGCGTCGTGATCGGCTCGCCTGTCGTGCCCATCCTGCGCCAGCATGACGCCGGGCACGATCAGAAACGCGAGTGGTACGATGACATTCTGAAATCTCACGACTGCCCCCTCTCGATGAGTTCGTTCGCGGCGAGTGGCGCCGCGTAATGCTCGCAGCGAGTGAAGGGCAACCGGCAAGCCAGCAGTCGTGATGTTCGCTGCTGGGCGTGTGATGTGTGGCACGAACTCGCGTAAAGAATTTCGAGCGAGCTCTAGTCGAACTTCCTCACGGACACAGCGGCCCGAACACGCCGAGCCGTCCTGTTCCGAACTTGCTCGGATCGCGCCGCGACGTCGCAATGACGTGGATGTCGTCCTTCGTGCCGCACAGCGCCCTGACGAATCCTGTCGAATCGATCGACGCAGCGCGAGGATCGCTCACACTCCAGGTCACCGACGTATCCGTCCCGGGTACGGCGTCGACATATGTCTCATACTGCATCGTGTAGCCGATGCCGAGGCCAACACCTGGTTCCGAGACGCTCACGCTGCGGATCGCCGGCGCATCCGCGACCGGTTGCAGCGTGATCGGCACCTTCACCGTCGCGAACGCGCCGCATGGTCCACCGGGCACATTGACGTTCGTGATCGTCACCGGCTGATAGAACGGCTTGGTGACTTCGACGGTGTATGTGCCTGCACGATTCTCCGCGGCACCGATCGAAAGCGGACTCGTGACTTCGACGACCGAGTCGCGATACGCGCCATCGGTGACGACGAGCTTCGCTCCTGGTGCGATCGGCCGTCCATCGGGGCGTCGAATGTCGACTTCGACACCCGCGAATCCGGGGACGGCGCAGATGGTCCCGGAATCGATAACCGGCTCCGCCGGCGCGGCGTGGTGGGCGCACGCGAAAACCAGGGCCACGCCAGCCACGCTCAGAACGGTTTTCACGGAGTTCAACGACATAAACACTCCTAACAATACTCGAATGCCACGCGAGCCGCAGCTCCACCACGTATCTTGCGGCATGGGCTTTTTCTCTCGCGTTCGCGAAGCGCTGAGACAGGCATCTGGTGCGCCCGGCGACGAATGGCATCAGGTGCGCGGCTTCTCGGTGCTCGTGCAGAACACGCGGCCGGACATCGAGACGCACGCGGTGCTGCTTCGTCTCGACGAGGCGTTGGGGCTCATCGATACGTATCAGCCGTGGCGGCTGGCGCATCTTCGGCGCGACGTTCGCCACATTCTCGTCGCGCGCTTTCCCTGTCGCGGCGCGTATTTCCCCGAGCATCGCGTCGTGATGACGGAGCTCACTTTCCTCGCGCGCACCGACATCACCGCGGCGCCCGTGGCGTCGTCGATTTTGCACGAGGGGGTCCATGCGCGCGTACACGCGATGGGCGTGAGTCCGATCGATCGCGACACAGCGCACGAGGAGCGCCTCTGCCGCCGCGCCGAGTTGGCGTTTGGAATGGCGTTGCCGCCGGCGCTTGGCGCGCCGGTCGTCGAGCGCGCGCAGTGGAGTCTCGAGCTGGACGACACTGGTGTGGCGCCGGAGGTGGACTGGGTGGAAGCGAAGCGCCGGCAGGATGCGGTGGATGCGGCTGCGCGATCGCGGGACGGCCACGTCTGATGCTCGAGACCGCCGCCGACTAGCGAAAAAATACGTCATTCACTCGATTGGGCCGCTCCGTACGCGGCCGTATCCTCCTGGCACGACGGCTCGACGAGCCGCCGAGTCGAATTTCATCAGTCAGGAGGACGTCGAATGAGTGCAGCAAAAACCGCCGGTGCGGTCGTGGTGCGCGCCGGCGAGGGACAAGCAGTGCGTTGGGGGCCCGCGGGCGTGGTGCGCGTCGTCGCCGGCGCCGACTCGACCGATGGCAGCTTCAGCATCGTCGAGGTCAAGGAGCCGGCGGGCAGCTTCGCGCCGCTGCACACGCACCGCGGCGAAGCGGAAGCGTTCTACATCCTCGAGGGGAAGATCGAGTTGACGTGCGGCGACGAGACCGTGACGGCAGGCGCGGGCGATTTCGTCTACACGCCGCGCGGCGTGGCGCACAAGTACGTCGTCACCGGCGATCAGGCGGCGCGAGTCCTTCTCTTCTTCTCGCGGCCCGGGTTCGAGTCATTCTTTCTCGACGGCGGCGCGCCGCTCGACCGCGCTCCGTCCGGACCGCCCAAGCCGGAAGACTTGCAGCGGCTGTTCGACAAATACGACCTGGAGGTCCACGAGTCGATGGCGCACTGACGGCGCAGTGAATCGCTAGGGCGCCGTGTGCTTGAACGGCCCGAACTCGCGCGTGCCGGCGCGCAGCCCCGCCTCGATGACGCGGTCGGCGGCACGTACGAGCACCGTCAGCTCGGCACGCGAATGCACGTTCAACTTCTCGTAAATGTTGACGAGATGCGTGGACACCGTTCGGCCGCTGATGCACAGGCGTCCGGCGATTTCCTTGTTGCTGAAACCGTGAACGACGTACGTGACGATCTCACGCTCGCGGTCGCACAACTGTTCCTCGAACACCGTTTTCAGCCCGCCGTTCGGAACGAGATCGCCGATCCGCGACCAGTACGACTCGTTCTCGCGCTGGATGAGCCCGCGCAATTGCTCGGGCGTGAACTCCGCGAGGAGGTCGACGTCGTGGAGCTTGCGCGCGTGCTCCGCCGCGATGTCGATGAGGGCGTGTTCGTCCGGGCCGGTGAAGACGTCGCCACAGGGCGGGCAGGTGAATCTGAGCATCGGGGCTTCGGCTGGGTGTGGCAAGATGTTGTAACTATGTGAGATTTAGGGTTGGGCGCGCGTGGCGTCAAACGCGGCGAGGCCACAAAAAAAGATGTATCGCGGCATAGGCACCTAATTTCCAATTATGGAAACCTTTCCGATCGTCGTGCGCGCCATCGCGCGCTCGGACTACGCCGGTTGGCGCCCGCTATGGGATGGCTACAACGCGTTCTATGAACGCGCCGGGCCAACCGCGTTGCCGGAGGAGATCACGACCGCGACCTGGGAGCGCTTCTTCGCCGACGACGAACCGGTGCACGCGCTCGTCGCGGAATCGAACGGCCGCATCGTTGGCATCGTGCACTTTCTCTTTCACCGCAGCACGAGCCGGCTCGACGACGTGTGCTATCTCCAGGATCTTTTCGTCGCCGAGGATTGCCGGGGTCGCGGGATTGCGCGGGCATTGATTCTCGCCGTGTACGACGCTGCGCGCGTCAAGGGATGCAGCCGCGTCTACTGGCAGACGCAGGCATCGAATGCCACGGCGCGGCGGTTGTACGACACGCTCGCCGACCACCGCGGCTTCATCGTGTATTCGCACGAGCTCTGACCGCGAGTTCGTGACTTCCCGATCGGGCCTTCACCATCGGACAAGGCGAGACGAAGAATCGCCTCGTTCGGAAGAACTGAGACCAGCGGTACCGGCGTCAGCGCCGCATGTCGAGAATCGGCGTCGACTGCTGCGCCACGATGAGCCAGCGCCCGTCGCGCTTGACGAGCATCGTCGTCCGCCGGCGCTTGTTCGAGATCTGCTGCGATCCCGCGGGGCCCGCGACGTCGGAGCGATAGGTGACGACCGCGGCGTCGCCGTACATGCGCACGGCCATCTCGCTCACGTCGTATTTACTGTTTTGTAATCGCCCAGTGCGGAAGTTGTCGAGAAACTGCTGCTTCGTAATGAGCAGGCCGACAGGGTTCACGAACGTGAAATCGGCAGCGAGCAGCGGCTCGAGGGCGTCGGGGTCGTTGGCGCCCGTCGCGGCGGCGACGCGCTCCTCGAGTTGACGGACGGCCGCTTCGTCCGATGAGACGTCGGCGCGCACGGACACATGGTGCGCGCACGCGGCGAGCGCACACGCGGCGAGCGCACACGCGGCGAGCGAGCACGCGGCGAGCGAGCACGCAGCGATGAGCGTGGGAACTGGACGAGGCATACTCAATCATATTGCGGTCCGGCTGCCTGTGAATAGCTCTCGACGCCGCGCATGAGCCACGCCCCAATCGCATAGCTTGGATGACTCGCGAGCTCCGGCTTGAGCACCGCCAACAACGCCCAGAATCGCGCCTCCTTCGCGTACAGGCCACGCTTCGCGTCGCGCAGCACATCGCGCGCGACGGCGCGCACGTCGCGACGTCCGCGCTGGCGTGCCATGTGACGGAGCCAACGACGAACGAACCGCTGCCCGGCCGCCTGCTCGGGATGGACTCCTCGACGGATCGCCGCGACGACGTCGTGATTGAGCCGCTTCATATTTCGGCGCGCGGCGGCCGACTCGGTGTGTGCGGTCGTCGCCCGCCGTTTGTGGTGCGCGAGAAACTCTGCATCCGCGACCAACTCGGCGAGCTCGAGCCACGCATCGAGCTGCTCGAGCGTCGCGTCGTCGGGAAGCTCGACCGACGCGAGACCGAGAATCGTCCGCTCGAGTTGCGGCGTCGCGCGTCCCGACATTCGCCGCGCCAGATGCTCCCGCACGAACCTCGCCTTGTCGGCACGCTCGAGCCGGGCGAGGCGCTCGAGCCGATGAATGCGTGCGACGTCGAGCGCGCCGTTCCCCTTCAACGAGACGCGAATCACCGCCATGCGCCGTCGAATCACTCGCGCCTGGTGCTCGAGCGCCCGAAGCTGCAACTCGGCCACCGCGCGAAGCTCCGACGCGCCGCGCAGCACGCGACCGATCGTCTCGAGGTCGAAGTCGAGATCGCGCAGCGCCCTGATCGCCTCCAGGCGAGCACGATCAGCTGGGGAGTACAACCGATAGCCAGCGGCGGTCCGCCGACTGGGCCGCAACAGCCCGAGTTGATCGTAGTGCCGAAGGATTTGCGGGCTGATTCCGGCTTCGCGCGCCAGCTCCCCGACCGTGACGTCCGCGACGTTCTGGCCCATACTTGACTCTACAATGATTGTAGAGTTTAGACTAGCTGCATGACCACGCCCAATCAACTTCCGACCACGCATCCCTACCGTATGGAACACTGGGAGCGTGAGATCTACGGCATGCCCGCGTTCCCGATGATCGCGACCAGCGATCTCGCCGTGTCGCGCGCGTGGTATGTGTCCACACTCGGCTTCGCCGATGTATTCACGATGAAGGGACCGGGTGACGCGCTGGTGCTCGCGCATCTCCGCTGGTGTAGGTGGGGCGACGTTTTGCTCACGCAGGCCCTCACTTCGGTCGACGGACCGCGCGGAGTCGGCATTACGCTCAACTTCATGACACTCGACGTCGATGCATTGGCCGAGCGTGCGCGGGTCGCCGGCGCGACGATTCTCGAGGGGCCGCACACTCGGCCGTGGAACGCACGCGACGTCACCATCGCCGATCTCGACGGCTACCGCTTGAACTTCACCGGGCCGACGCGTGACGCGAATCGTATGTCGTTCGACGACATCGTGCGGCGAGCGCAGGGAGCGGGCGGCTGATCGCCCACGCAGCTACGCTATGCGACCGGATAGGCTCCGCCCTGGTATGCATCTCCGTGATAGCCCTTGGAACCGATGGCGACGGCCAAGGGGCTGCGATGATCGCGGCCCTGACGCAGGCAATCCAGCGCGTGCGCGAAGTCATACCGCGGAGCCCAGCCGAGCTCGCCCCGAGCGAGCGCGTTGTCATACACGCGATCGATGGACTCCGGCAATCGCCAGCCAGCGTTGGCATACAGCCGCTCCGCGTCCGGGAATAACCGGCGGACAACGCCGGCCGCGTCCGTTCTCAACGCTGGCGCGTCTGCACGCTGAAACGGTGTGGTTGCCGAGATGATGAAGCGACCAAGCCCAAGTCTCGCGGCATTGTCGATCGCGAGCATGTGCGCGTCGACGACGTCCTGCACATCGACACGACGATGGAGGAGCTCGTTCGCCTGGGCGTTTCCCAGTTTGAATGCGGCGCGTTTGGCCGGATCATCATCCGGTTCAGGAAAGAAACGCGACGTTCGTAGCACGATGACGGCAAGATCCCGCTGTCGATGAAAGAGCTCACAGACGTTCTCGGCCGCGATCTTCGTGACGCCATACATGTTCTTCGGTACCGGTACCGTGTTTTCGGTGATCCAGGTGGCCGGGTCAGCAGCCCGCGGCACCAGCGCCGCTCCAAACGCGCTCGTCGTGCTGGTGAAGATGACGACTCGAACGTTGGCGGCGACCGCTTCTTCGAGCACGGCGAGCGTGCCGCTCACGTTCGTCTGCACGAAATCGTCCGCGCTGTGGGTAGCGAGATGCGGCTTGTGGAGCGACGCCGTGTGAATGACGGCGTCGACGCCCCGCAGGCACTCGCGAAGACAGGCCCTGTCGGTGATCGAGCCGACGACGTTGGTAAACGCCGAGGCCGCGATGTCCATGCCCACTGCCGGCTGATCGCGTTGCGCAAACGATCGCATCAGCGCCTCGCCCAGGTGCCCTGCACTTCCAGTGACGAGAATCTTCCGCGGCATTCGACAATGAGCGCTCAACGAACGACCGAGAACCAACCGTGACTCGACTCCCACGATGCGCTATCCGAGCCGTACCCCATTACCCGGCCATCGGCGAAGTTGAGCACCGCCGTGAGCGTGTGCCCCGACGCTGCGCGGTAGGACAACACCCATACGGTGTCGTTGATCTTTTCCGCGCCGTACCGCTGCTCGCGGACGGACACGCCGTTGTGCGGACCGCCGACGATCCGCCAGGTGATGCTGCCGTCCGCGTTCAAGTCGTGCTCGATCGGAACACCGGCCATCGGGCCGTCGTCGAACGTCCATGTGATGGTTCTGCCCGGCGCGAGATCCAGCATTATCGTTTCCTCCGGTGAGCGTTCGCTTTAGAGCTTACTCGAGAGCGTTTGCTGCTCGACGATGCGTTCGCCGACTCGGCGGCGATGGACAACCACTTTCCGGCGACGCGAAACGGCTCGCCGCTGCGCGACGCACGCGCGATGACGAAGGCGCCTTCCAACCCGAGGATGACCGCTTCGCCGAACGACTGCCGCCGCGCGTGATCTTCCCACGGCAGACGCGCGGCGATGCATGCGGCCCATTCCTGAAACACGCGTTCGCACACGCGCTGGATGGCCTTGTCCTCGGCCCTGAGATCCAGTGCGACGGCGCCCACGGCGCAGCCCTTGTCGGCGCCGCTATTGTCGAATCCCGCGGCGGCCGTGTCGAACAACGCCCGGACGGCCTGCGCCGGATCGCGCCCGTCAGCGAATATTCGCTCGAAGAGCGGCGGGAGTCTCGTGGCGTGCGCCTCGAGCGCCGCTTCGACCAGCTGCGCCTTGCCACCGGGGAAAAAATGATACAAGGAGCCGATCGGCGCATCGGCGCGCGCGACAGCGTCCTTGATACCGGTGCCGGCCATGCCGGATTCGCGCAGGAGGTCTTCGGTGGCGCGAATGAGTCTGGTGTGCGTGTCGGGTCGGGGGAGTTTGGCCACAGCTTCGATTATATAGACCGTTCTACTAATTGCAAGACCCGACGGCGAATCCCCGGAGTCGCTCCGCCGAGCACGACACAGATGCAATGGGCAAACGACCCATTGTCGATCCGTACACCGACGAAGACCTTGGAGTGCCCAAACCACCGTGGTGAGCCGTATGCGAATCGTTTCGCTGGTCCTGGTCGTCGCCACCGCGATCGATTGAGCGCACCATGTCGCATCCACGGCGACGCGAGCTGCGCGCACTGCTCCGCGCCATCGTCCAATGCGCCAACGACGAGCGATCGAACGACGAATTCGGCGAACGACTGCGACTGGCGTTCAGGAGCGGCGACCGGACTCGCCTCGTCACTCGAGCGATCGCCGCGTACGAACGCCTTGGCGAATTCGACACAGCGCGCGCACTCGTCGACGACGCCGACGCGCAGGACCGGTATCTCGCAATTCGCGCCCTCGCCGCGGCGCGCGCCGCGCGATCGATCGAAGAGGCATTGGCGCTCTCCGCAATGTTCACCGCGGCGGAACATGCAGAGATTCTCCACGGCATCGGCACGATGGTGCTCGACCGATCGGGGGCTCGTGGAGCGCTCGCGCGCTTCAAGGCGGCGCGGCAGATCGAATCCCCGCAGGTGCGTGACGGCGCGCTCCTCGCGCTGCTGGCCGAAGAGCTCGACCGCGAGTATCGCGGCAAGCCGCATCTCGTTCGGATCGCGCAGGCGATAGAAAATCCAATGCTTCGCACGACGGCGCTGTACGCGATCGTGCGGTATTACGCCACGCACCACGCGTGGCCGCTCGCGGCAAAGCTCGCTCACCAGTTGCCGCCGACTGCCGATCGCGACGCTCTCTTCGGCTGGTTGGTGGAAGAGAAGGCGGAAGACGTGGTTCACGGACACCGTACGCAGCGACTGCGTGAACCTGAATCGCCAAGCGCGAGCCGAGAGATCGCGAACGCCATTCAAGATTCTGAAGAACGTGTGCGGCTTCTCGAGTTGATCGAGCGCGAGGGCCGCGATGCGATCGAGTCGGAGGCGCCGGAGTTCCCGCCGTCGTCATTGCCCGACGAGGACGTTTTTCCGGTTCCGGAGATTGGAGCGTCGCTCCTGGCGGAATTTCGCCAGCAAGGCAAATCGGAAACACCGCTGCCGTTGTCGTTCATTGGCCCGCTCACAATTCGGTCGCTCAAACGCGTGGTGGATGCAGGCCCGTCTGGCCTGCCGCGCGACTTCGCCGCGTTCGACTCACTGAAAGCGGCGGCCGAACCACTGATCGCGGCGCGCGACATCAACGGCGCGATCGCGTTGGCTGCATCCGTCCGTGAGCGGTCGCCGCTCGGGCACGACGCGTACCTGCACTGGCTCGGGCGGAGATTGGCGAGCGACGGCGCGCCCACGCATGCACTCGCGGCGGCGGACGCGATCAGCAGCGCGTCGCCAAATGCGCGCGCACGTGTCGTGCTCGAGCTTGTCCGGGTGCTCTCCCAGCGCGGAGACCGCGGTCGCGCGCGCGACCTGGCCGAGGAGTTATGCGTGCAATGGCCACCCATGGCGGCGCGTGCGTTCGCGATCCTCGCCTCAGTCGCGCTCGCGTCGGGAAACGGCCGCGTTGAGCGCGCCGCACTGCGCGAGCTCGGCGATGCAATCGGAGCCGCGCGCCACAGCCGCTTTGGCCGACCGTGGGACGACGCCGTGTGTGAACCCGATATCGCAGACGTCGTCGAGACGCTTCGCGAACGGCGCGATGCCGCCGGTCTTCGCCTATTGTCGACTCGCGCCGGCTCGTGGCCGTTCATCGAGCACATGGCCGACGAGATCGAGGCGGCCGCGGTTCGCGATCGGGTCGCGAGCGATCTCGTTGCGGCACGATTGAGTTCGGCCCTTGGCCGCTCGCTCGCGCTCGCGCCGAGCGATGCGAGGGACACGCTCGTCATCGAGGTCGCGCGCGCGGCGCTCGAGCGTGGCGAGAGTCGAGTCGCGATCGACGCCGCGGCCAAGCTGTCGGAGGCGCACCGCGAGCGTGCGCTTCACGATCTCTCGATGCACTGGTTGTCATCCGGCGAGATCGACCTCGCTGTCGACGCGGCACGGCGAGTGAAGGGCGGCCGCTGGCGATTACCGTTGCACTTGGCCTTGGCCAGGCACTATCGGAATCACGGCTCCGCGTCGTCGAGCAAGAGGGCGCGGCGATACATGGCCGAGGCCATCGACTCGCTCGACGGCTATCTGCGGTGGCGCGATCGTGCGTCCTGGACCGAGCGCGGACAACCGGTCGAGCGCGAGCTCGTGACTCTCGCCGCCCAACACGGCTTCATCGGCCGCGTGATGCATGCCGTGCGACGCATCGATCCGACGACCCGCGGACCGCTGCTCTTGATGCTGCTGGACCAAGCCGAGGCGTCGAGCGAATTGGCGAGGTAGCGGCCGCACGCGAGTGCTGCGAGCGGAACCGCAAACCCTAGTCGATCCGCGCGTATTCGATTTTGAGCTCGCGCCGATCGCCGGCGGCGAGCACGATCAGCGCCGCCGACCAGTCGGCATCAGCATCTCTGAATGAGAATTTTTGTACAGCGATACCATTCGCGGCGGCCGCCTTCCCTTCCGCCTTCCAACCACCGGCAACGAGTTGGCGGGCGTAGTGCGCGAGCACGGAATCAGCGGGGATGGTCGTGACCACACTGGAGGTGACCGTTCCTCCAGAGCCGCTCCAGCTGCTTCCGCCGCCGCCAGTCGTCGTCGCACCTGGAGGCGGCGTCAACGGCGGCACCGTGACCGGGAGATGCCGCATCATCGACATGTCCGGTTGCTGCGTACAGCTCTGGCGTGCGCCTTCGCCGTCGACGACGTCGATGGCGATGACGCGCGGCGCATGCAGCGAATCGACCGCGCCGAAGGTGACCATCGTCGACGCCTTGCAGTATTGCTCGGGAATTCCCGGCGGCGGGTCGGTGGCGACGAAGCCCCCGGTTTTCGGCGGCATTTGTTGGAAGCGCGAATAACCGGCACGTGTGACGAGCGCTCGAACGATCTCCATTGGATCGCCCTGTTCAGAGAACGCGAATACCGCCGCGCGCAACCGGAACATCGACGGATCTCCAATGATGCCGCCGCCCAGCACGCGTGCGCCGGCCGGCACCAAATCGGCTGGCCAATCCGTTGGCGGGCGCCCGTCGAAGTACTGCGGTTTTCCGATGAACGAGGGTTCGAGGTTCATCGCCTGGGCGACGACGATGGGAATCGTCGGCTGTGTTTGCGCCCCGACTCGAGCGCCGGTGATCGCCAGCGTCGCGGTGAGAATACTCAAACGCGCGGCGTGCGTGCGTCGAAACGCGATCATCGAATGCCTCGCGGATTCATGTTCAACGAAAGAGTGAGCGCGTTGCCGCCGCCGACCGCCATGAGCACTCCTTCCCACGTCGATCCCGACGGCGTCGTCGCCTCGAAGAACTGGGCGGCGAGTCGATCGCTGATCGCGGCGGGCGCGGCGTGCCAACCGGCCGCGGTCAGTTGAGCGGCGTAGTGCGCGAGGATCGCCGACGGGACGAGTCCGGATCCGGTGACTTCGGCGTTCGAGTGCACGTCGGCGGACCCGCTTCCGCCACCGCTGCGCCCGACGTGAACGCCGGGCGGCGCGGTGAGCGCGGGGATCGTCAGCTCTTCGGGCTGCCGTTGCGGGGCAGCAGATACCGGGCACCGCATGTTACCGCGGTAGGGCCGATAGGTCACGCGCACGAGGTTACGGTTCGCTCCGGCAAGCTGCTCGGCTGACACGTAAGCGCTGTCGGAGCAGAAGAAATTGAATCGATCCGGCCCGCCGTTGGAGAATCCCGAACGCGGCGGCGAGGGTGGCCGAGTGAATCCGGCGTGTTGGAAGAGCTCGTCGAGGATGGGCGCGAGGCGGCGAGTCGTATCAGCGAAGACGACGGTGAGCTGGTCGGTGTTCGACATGCCGCCGACGATTCGAGCGGGCGCTCCTGGGACGAGCGTCGACGGGTACCCGGGCGGCAGCGTGCCGACGCTGTACACGGGCGCCGTGCGCGCCACCACGGCGCGGTCGGAGACGAGCGCGGTGACGAGGGGCGCGGGGATGAGCGTCGGCTCGACCTGGCGATGAGCGGCGCAGGCCGCAGCGAGCTGAAGACACGCGCCGAGGAGAGCGGCGCGGCTGACGCGGGTCACATGAAGATGACTGCGATGACAGCGCATACCAAAAACACTAATACATGATGTCGCGGCGGGCTACGTGGCCAGATCACGGCAGCCGGCGCCGACGATGCGGCGACGGCGGCATCGCGGCAGAAATCATCGTTTTTGTGTCATTGCAGACGCGTGTGCACGGCGCGATTCTCGATTAGCGATAGTCGTGTAGAGTTCGAGTACAACGCAGAGGAGAAGGCCGGATGCACCGATGGTGGACGTGGGCCCTTGGGATCGTGTTCTTCGGCGGGTCAGCCGGGCGATCGGCCGAGGTCGAGTGGTCGGCCTACGGACGCGATGCCGCGGGCACGAAGTATTCACCCGCGGCCGAGATCACGCGTGACAACGCACGCGATCTCGTGCAGGTCTGGACGTATCGCACCGGGGATTTTGCGCGCGGAAGCGGCACCGTCCGTGATGAAACGACTCCGTTATACGTCGATAATCTGCTCTATGTCTCAACGCCGTTCGGAGGCGTGCGCGCACTCGAGGCCGAGACAGGGCGCGAGGTCTGGTCGTTCGATTCCGAGCTGGATCTCTCGGCCGGTTACGGCGATCCGACCAACCGCGGCGTCTCGACGTGGGTAGACGCGCGGCGATCGGCGAACACCGCATGCCATCGCCAGATCTACGTCGCCACGCTCGATGCGCGGCTGATTGCGCTCGATTCACGCACGGGCAAGCGGTGTTCTGACTTCGGCAGCGACGGTCAGGTGGATCTCAACAAAAACCTCGTGAACGCGCCGCAATCGAAAGCGGAATACGCGGTCACCTCACCACCCGCCGTCATCGGCGACGTCGTGGTCGTGGGCTCGGCCGTCCGCGACAATGAGCGCACGGACGCGCCCGCGGGAATCGTTCGCGCGTTCGACGCGCGAACCGGGGCCGAGCGATGGAGTTGGGATCCTGTCCCGCGCACGCCTGAAGATTCGGCCTACGCAACATGGCGCGGAACCAACGCACATCACACCGGCGCCGCGAACGCGTGGTCGATCATCAGCGCCGACAGCGCGCGCGACCTGGTGTTCGTTCCAACGGGTAGCCCGAGCCCGGACTTTTTCGGCGGTGAACGTCTTGGGCGCAACGACTACGCGAACTCAATCGTCGCGCTTCGTGCATCCACCGGCCGCGTCGTGTGGCACTTCCAGGTCGTGCACCACGATCTGTGGGACTACGACGTGCCCGCGGAGCCGGCGCTCGTCGACATTCAGCATGACGGGCGCACCATTCCCGCGCTCGTGCAGACCACGAAGATGGGGTATGTGTACGTGCTCGATCGCACGACCGGCAAGCCGGTGTTCCCTGTCGAGGAACGCGCGGTACCGGCGAGTGACGTGCCCGGCGAACAAGCGTGGCCGACGCAACCAGTCCCGGCACTTCCCGCGGCGCTCGGACCCACGCGCTTCAATCCGAGCGACATCTTCGCTGTCTCCGATTCGGGCCGAGCCTGGTGCGCGGCGCAGCTGGCGAACGTCCGGTCCGAGGGCATCTTCACGCCGCCCTCGCTGCGCGGAACGGTCATCTTTCCGGGAAACATCGGGGGCTCGAACTGGAGCGGTGTCGCGATCGATCCGGCCCGGCAACTCGCGATCATTCCGTCGAATCGCATCGTCACGGTCGTCGATCTGATTCCGCGAAGCGACGTGCACGAGCGCGCGATGGGCGGAACGCGCTTCGACGAGTTCTCCCCGCAGAGCGGAACGCCATACGGCATGCGCCGGCGGCATTTGATCGCCCCGGACGGCGTGCCGTGCAACCCGCCGCCCTGGGGCGTGCTCACCGCGATCGATTTGCGCACGGGTGCAACACGATGGCAGCGGCCGTTCGGCACCGTGTCGTCGCTGAAAAAAATTCCGGAAAGCGCGAACTGGGGCTCGCCAAATCTCGGCGGAGCGATGCTGACCGGCGGTGCGCTGGGCTTCGCGGGAGGCGCCGTGGATCAACGCCTGCACGCGTTCGACGTCGAAACCGGCAAGGAGCTGTGGTCGGCCGTGCTGCCGGCGGGAGTACACGGTTCGCCCATGACGCTCGTTACGCCCTCGGGCGAGCAGCTCATCGTCGTCGCCGCGGGTGGTCACCGCGAGCTCAGCGACAAGCTCGGTGACAAGGTCGGCGACTATATCGTCGCGTTCGCGCTCCGCAAGCACGCGGTCGTCACGCGCGCGCCGCAATCAGTGGCGGCAGGCGATTACAAGGGCCACATCATCCTCGATCAATCGCGCCTTCCGCTGGACGTGCATCTCGCTATCGCCGGGGGCCGAGCGACGATGGAATTCGCAATCCCGAATCCAAAGGTCACCGGGCATGCGGTCGGCCGCGTATCGAACGACAGTCTCAGTGCGGACGGGACGTGGAGCTTCGAGGCGCAGCACTGTTCGGGATCGATTCGATTTCGCGGCACAACCGCGAATGGTGGCGGCGACCTGATTGGAGAACTGGAATACCTCGACGGCTGTTCCGATCATCGCATGAAACCGGGCACGTTCGCGGTTCGGCGAAACACACCGGGGAGCTGACCCGTTGCCTCATGTAGGCGCTCTACGTATAATACGTAGGCAAACTACAATTGAGGACACCGTCATGCCCCGCCAAGCGCCGCCCACTTCGCGCATGGAGCTACTACAAGGCACGCTGGATTTGATCATCCTCCAGACGCTCCGCTGGGGGCCCGCGCACGGTTACGGGATTCTGCGACTCATCCAATCGCAATCGGCGAACGCGCTCAAGATCGAGACGGGCTCGCTCTATCCCGCGCTCCAGCGGCTTCTGCGGCAACGCCTCGTCGCCGCGGAATGGACGGTGTCGGAGAACAATCGCCGCGTCCGCGCCTACCGTCTCACGCCAAAAGGCCGCGAGCGACTCGCGGCCGAGCGCTCGCAGTGGGAGCGGATGTCGAACGCGATCGCGGCGTTGATGCTGCCGCCCGCCGCGAAGGAAACGTGAGTCTCTCCGACTGGCTGCCCTGGCGCCGCGAGCGGCAAACCGTAGATCTCACCGACGAGCTTCGCGCGCACCTGGAACTGGCGGCCGCCGATCGCGTCGCGCGAGGGGAATCGCCCGAAGACGCGGCGCACAACGCGCGGCGCGAATTCGGCAACGCGGGACTTGCCCAGGAGATCGCGCGCGACCAGTGGGGCGCGGTGGGTACGTGGATCGAGCGAACCGTGCAGGACATTCGCTACGCCGCGCGCATGTTCCGGCGGGCGCCTGGATTCACGGCGATCGTGTTGTCCACGATCGCCCTCGGCATCGGTGCCTCGGCGGCGATCTTCAGCGTCATCGACGCGGCGCTGCTTCGGGATCTCCCCTACCCGCACGCCGAGCAGCTCGTCCAAATCGAGGACGACTTCCTCGGCACCGGTGCGCGCGACGTCGGGATGTCGGGGCCGGAGTGGCACGACCTGACGGCCTCGGGCGTCTTCGACGGGGTCTCACCGACGCAGTTCGACAACAACAACCTCACCGGGTTGTCGCGTCCGCAGCGCGCGGGCATCCTCATCGTCTCGCCGAACTACTTCTCCGTGCTCGGCGTGAAGGCACAGTTCGGATCCGTGTTCGATCCGAACGACGCGACGCCCGGCTTCAATGAGCAAGTTGTCATTAGCGACGGCTTATGGACGCGCGCGTTCGGCCGCGATCCGAAGGTGCTCGGACGCATCGTGCAGCTCGACTCGGACTCGTATCGCATCATCGGCGTAGCGCCGGCGGGATTTCAGGCGCCCGAGCATGCGGTCGAAGCGCGCGGAACCGAAATGTGGGTAGCCACCGGCTACGCCGGGCCGCCGATCACGACGTACATGTTGCGAACTCCCCTCGTTCCCGGCGCGATCGCGCGCGTACGTCCGGGGCTCTCGATTGCCGATGCGCAACGGCGGGTGGACGCGCTGGTCCATTCGCTGCGCCAGCAATTTCCGGCGGACTATCCGGCGGCGATCGACTGGCACGTGCGTCTCGTGCCGCTTCGAAAGTACGTCCTCGGCGATGTACGACAACCACTCCTCTGGATGCTCGGCGCCGTCGGGCTGGTGCTGCTCATCGCGTGTGCGACGGTAGCCAATTTGTTGCTCGCGCGCGCCACGAGCCGGAAGCGTGAGCTCGCCCTGCGGCAGGCGCTGGGCAGCGCGGCATCTCGGCTCATCCGGCAATTGCTGACGGAAAGTCTGCTGCTGTCCGTCGCGGGCGGAGTGCTCGGTGTCGCGGTCGCGTACATCGCTCGCGGGGGGATCGCGCGGCTGGTTCCCGAGGCGGTGCCACGCCTGAACACCGTCGCGATGGACTGGCGCGTGGTGCTGCTCGCGTTCGGCCTGTCGTTGATCGTCGGCGTGTTGTTCGGGATCGCGCCGGCGTTGCAGATTCGCCGTCTCGACGTGACGCGCGTGTTGAAGGAAGAAGGCCGTTCATCCACGAGCGGCGGAGAGCAGATGCGCACACGGCGCGCGCTCGTCGTCGCCGAGTTCGCGCTGACGCTGACGCTGATGATCGTGGCGGTGCTGCTCCTCCGCAGCTTCCGCGAGCTGCTCGCCGCGCCGCTCGGCTTCGATACGCATGCCGTGTCGTTCGTCCGTACGCGGCTGCCCTATCCGAACGACTCGACCGAGGATCTTTACCCGAGCGCCGGCGCTGAAGCGCCGTTCATTAGAGAAATCATACGGCGGGTCAGGACGCTGCCGGGCGTTCAGGACGTCGCGGTCGGCGGCGGGGCGGCGGTGCCGCTCGATCATCCGTACCCGGACCAGCCGATCATGCGGATCGTCTTGGAACGGCGGGCCGAGTCGGGCAATCAGCCCGTCTACACGACCGGCACGATCGTGACCCCTGAATACTTTCATTTGTTGCGGATACCGCTCGTCCGGGGCCGGCTGTTCAACGACTTCGATACCGACGCGAGTCCGACGGTGGCGGTGGTCAACGAAGCGATGGCGGAAAAGTATTGGCCCGATGGCAATGCGATCGGGCAGCGCGTGAAGCTCTCACCGCGCGCGCGGCAGTGGGCGACGATCGTCGGCGTGGTCGCGGACACGCGCGCGGAGTCACTCGCCACGGCGCGCCATCCGATCATCTATGCGAGCCTGTACCAGTACCAGCGAAAGCATTTCGCGATCTTCGTTCGGGGGCAGGTCGAGACGGCGGCGTTCGAACGCGACGTTCGCGCGCAGGTGCAGGCGGTGAACCCGTCGCTGCCCGTGTTCGGCGCGACGACGCTCGACGAGACGCTGTCGGCGTCTCTCCTTCCCCGTCGTTTCGCGATCGTGATGATCGCCGCGTTCGCGAGCGTGGCGTTGATGCTTTCGAGTCTTGGTATTTACGGAGTCATATCCTACATGGTGGGCGAGCGCTTCCACGAGATCGGCGTCCGCGTCGCCCTTGGCGCGCAGCGCGCGGATGTGTTGCGCCTGGTGCTTGGGCATGGGCTTAGGCTCGCGGTGGCGGGCGCCGTGGCGGGGATTCTCGGCGCGCTCGTGGTGGCGCGAGTGATGGGTGGGGTGCTGTACGGGGTTCGGCCGTGGGATCCGGTCATCTTCGTTGGGGTGAGCGGGGGGCTCACGTTGATCGCGATCGCGGCGTGTTATGTCCCGGCGCGGCGGGCGATGCGCACCGATCCGATGGTGGCGATGCGGGATTAGGGCAGCGACGCACGGTGGCGGGAATCGGGCTGGTGTTTTACGAATCGAGAGGAGTCACTTCACGGCGGTGACGGCGTCTCGAGCTTGCGAGATGACCTGGCAAGGATCCAAATGACTTTTCTGTTGCGAGCGAAGTAAGAAATACTTCGCGAAAAGCCGAACTCAATCGCAGCTCCGGCCTCGCTGCCAACGGCTCCGCCTCCCTTGAAGTTTCAGTCCTTCTCACCGGTACGTACTGCTCGGAGAAGCACCGCCGAGAATCCTCCGATTAGCACGGCCGAGATTAGCATTTGGAGCCAATTCTCATTCGACCATCGCGTCACGAAGCCGTACATGGACATCCCGACGCCGCTGACGACTGCGAACGCGGCAACCATGGCGACAAAGAATAAACCGAACGTTTGTCGCGTGAGCGGTTGAAGAGCGCCGATGATTGCACCTCCGGCCATACCGCAACCGAGGTATGCAACGACCAATGCAGGAAGTCGCACGCCAACGCGATCAAAGGGGGCCGCCCCACGCAGGCCGTACAGCACCAGCACATACATCACGTATAGGCAGCCAACCGCAAAGCCCAGTATCACCCACGTACGTATGCGATCTATAATTGCCGGATATCGAGCCGGACGGTGTGTCATTGAGTTTCTCCTAAATACTCGGAATCAGCTCACGGCTTGCATGCGTTTATCGCTTGACCCGCTGCGCGAATCGTTGCGACAACAGGAAAGAAATCCCAACCACTCGCGACTCCGAACATTCCGGCCGTGGGAGTTTGCAGCGTGCCCCGATTGTCAAACGAACCTATATAGCCAGCGGCAGCCACGACCGCTCCACTAGTTGCGATCATAGCCCGACCTCGTGCCCGCGCGGCAAAGTACAGGCCTTGCTCCGACCCCCGCACAAACATGCTGCTCAATCGAGCTGAACGCGCAGCAAGGATTGCCGACTTCGCCGCAAGGCCGCCTCCGACGACAAATGTTGCGTCCGAGGCCGCCGTAATGGCGACAGTGGCGATCCCGCTAATGCAGGCCACTTTGTCTGCAGGCCCATGGAGCGACCCTCCACCGCTCATTGATCCGAATACCGAGCGCGCAGCACCGCCAAAATTGTCCTTGATGTAGTCCCAGGTTTGCGCCCAATTCAAGTCTTGGATAACTCGCATCGCCGATGAAGTTGTCGGGTCGAGACACTGAACGCCGGGCGGACAATCCGGCTCCAACCCGGTTGGATCGCGGTGATTCACCGCGTCTCCGTCAGCAAAGCCGTAAGTATTCAGGCCACCGGCGAGACTAATCGGATCTTCCTGCATAAACTGCCCCAACTTCGGATCAAACTGCCTCGCCCGCATGTCGATGGTGCCGGTCGCATTCTGATTTCCCCCAATCAGCGTCCCCCACCAAGCGTCTGATCCAACATTACTAACGGGCCGCTGGAAGCCCACGCTCATATCGAGCCCGGGCCATGGAATGTGCTGGCAGCCGACCATCGCACCGGGACGCCCACAATCAAGCACGCCACCGGCCGTCGTCGTCGCAAAATCCACCGCGCCTTGCCAATCGCGATGCAGGATCGCGTAGGTGGCGAAGCCATTTTCCACGCGCACCATCGCGAGCGGCGCATCAGTCGCCGGGCCGTTGAGATACGCAACCACGCCGTACTGCCCAGCCACGCGCGGATCAGTCGCCAAATCGTTCTCGAGAACCGCGGCGCTCGCCGTGTCATGTCCCGGCTGCCGAATCTCGTACAGCACCTGATCCCCGTCATAGACGAACCGCTCCACCGCGGACGCGCAGATCGGCAGCGCACGCACGTTCACATCGAGACAGTACGGGTCGCGATGCGCGCGCATCCATACACGACGGCCCAGCGCATCGTACCGGTACTCCTCGAACACACCACGGCCCATCGACGCGTACGGGAACACCTGTGTCGTGTCGATTTGCAGAAGAGCGTCGTTGCTCGTCCGCAATACGCTTGACACCAGCTGACCGTCTCCGCGATATGAGTTGAACAAACTCGACCACGCCTCACCGGGGGTTTGGTCTGGCGCGCACTGGAGCTGAGGCCAGCACGTCACCGGCAGATGGACGAGTTCATCCCGCTCCGTGAGATTGCCGAGCAAATCGAAGTGCGGGGTCAACGAGTAGTCCGTTTGCGCCGCGGGCACTCCTGTAATTCCGCTGATACGCGTCGAATGCGGCTCGAAGCGATTCGTGAAATCTCCCTGCCACGTCGTAGCGGACACACTTCGAGTCAGCGCGTTGCCCAGTGGATCGCGCGCGTAGCTCTCGTTTTGCGGACCACCGGCAACGAGCACGGCACCGAGTCCCGTATATCCAAACCCAAACGACTTGGCCGCACCGAACGTCGTCGTCGCAACATTCGTCATGTTGCCCGAGCCGTCCATCGTAAGGAAATCGTTGTGATAGACCGTGTTGTCGGCGGCCTTCTCAACACGCGTCTTCGGCCGCCCATCGGCGTCGTACGTGTACTGCTGTCGCGTACCGTCGGACACCACGGCTGAGTCGAGTTCCCCGGCGGCGCCGGTGAAGTACGTGAACGTGCCGTACGACGGCGCCGAGATCGAGCTGAGCGCGCCGGTTACCGGATCGTATCCGTAGTTCACCGTTCCGATGAGTCCACCGGTCATGCCAACGTTGTTTGGCGCGGTGAATGAGACCCGACGACCACTCGGATCGTAATGATACGAGTTCACGTACACGTGCGAGAATGCCGAGAGATCCGTGTCGGCGATTCTCAACGTGTCACTCGCGATCGCACCACCAAGCGTGTATGCACGGCCAACCTGCGCGTATTTGTTCGTCGCGCTTACCAAGTTGTCCATGTTGTCATACACAAAGCGTTGAACATCAGCATCGGCGGTCGGATCCGAGGAGGCCGGGACGCCGCTAACGGATCGCGTCACCGGTCGCCCGATCACATCGAACGACGTGACATCCGTGCCCGTACCGGCACCGACGCCCCGCGTCACAGTGACCACACCTTGCAATGCGTCGTACGCCATCGTCACGTCGCTGCCCGGCTTGTTCGGATCGTAGCGATGGGTCATGCGTCCGGCGCCGTCGTACTCCGCCGCGACGACGATGTCCTGAAGCGTGCCGCTATCCGGCCTGACGGTTCGAATCGCGTTCAGGCTGTTTCCTTCCGCATCGTACCGAGTTTCGACTTGCACCGCCTGCCAGCCGTTGCCGTTCACGCGATTCGCCGGTGCGGAATCGATCTCGAACCGAACCCGATCGAGCGTGTCGTAGCGGAACGTCTGGTACCGCCAGAGCGACGTCGGTGCATCGTTGAGAGGCGACTGAACTTGGACCGGCCGGCCGATCAGATCCTCCGTCGTGGTCGTCACCATACCGCGCGGGGTGGTCACCTGATTCACATTGCCCGATTGGGCATCGTAGCCGTAGACGGTGGCGACGATCCCTCCAGCGGTCGCCGGCGACGGTGATTCAACCCGATTCACCTGCCGGTCCGCGTTCCGGATCAACGTCACGTGACTCGGCGCGCCACGCCCGTCTTCCTGCCACGCGACGTCGCCGTTGCCGTCGTAGCCCATTCGCGTGAGCTGGTTGGTCGGCGAGGTAATCGTCTCGAGCTCGTCGAAGCGGCTCGTCGCGTTCCAGCCGTAGGTCGTCACGGCATCGCCGCTGGCAAACGGATTCTGATCGGTCGACGTGGCGATGAGCGCGCGTTCGTTGTAGGCGATCCGGGTCGTGAAACCATTCGGTCGAACGACCGCGGTCGGAAGTAGGGGCCAGCGTGAATCGGCACGCTCGATCGTCGTGCTGCGACCCAGCGCGTCGGTTAGTCTCGTCAGGGCGCCGAATGCATTGAGCGAAATCTTCGTGGCGGCGCCGCGCTGGTTCGTGAGCGTTGTGACAACAGCGCTCGAATCCGTGGGATTCGCCTCACATGGCAAGAGACTCGTCGCCTCCGCCGCGCAGAACGATTGGACCAGGTCGGCGGACGATCCTTGCATTAGCAGTGTACTGCCGGTGAGCACGTTCGCGACGTCGTCGTAGTCGAAACGCGTCGTGAACCCGCGGCGATCGGTACGAGTCGTCAATCGTCCCGATGCGTCATACCCGAACGACACGCCGTACGTGTCCGGGCCCGAGAATCCGGAGATCGTGATCTTACCGGCTCCGTGACTCACGTTGATGACGCGCGCACCGTCGGGGCTCGACGGCGCCACTACACTGGACAAATAGCTTGGCCCTCCGGAGAGGGGCTGGTACAAATAGTTGAACGTGTAACGTTGCACTCGCGTGCTACTAACTGGTCGCGGAAGTTCCATCGACATCGGCGTGGCGTGCGCGGCATCGACGTACGCAAACACTGTCCGCATGCCCGTCGCACTGACGAGCGTGTCCATGCGACCAAGGTTGTCGAATTCAACGTAGCCGCCGTTGCGGAGCGCGCGGAACCATGACGTACCGCGCTGAATCAACGTGTCTGGCCGATCGATCGTCGGCTGCACGGTCCAAATAGAGTCGTTGGCCTGCGTGTACAACCGCGCGCTGCCGTCGCCGGCGACCCACAGTTTTTGATTCGTCGAGTACGGAACGAGTTGCTCGAGACCGTCGAGCCACCATCCGGCGCCAAATGGGCTGTCGAGTCGATTCACGATCGCGACGGTGCCTGTATCCCGATACTGCGTCGTAGTGCTGCCGCCCTGCATGTCGACGGCGATCGCATAGTGATAGGCCCCGGTCTTGAGGCTGCTCACATCGACCGGAACGACGAGACGGCGCGGTGCCCCGCCATTCCACTGTGCTTGCCAGACGAATGGCATGTGGGCGAACTCTTGCTCCTGAGCGCCAGCCGATGGTGTGATGAGCACGTGCGCATTGACGCCGGTTATGGCGTCGTTGCCCGGAGGCACGTAGACGTCGGCAGCGAACAATGCCTTTTCGTTATGATGGCGCGAATTGTACGTGAGCACCGGAGCCTGCAGCGCTCCCATCGTGGTCGTACCGGGCATGGCGTGCGACAGACGCAAATCACCGCATTCGTAGGCTGCGTTGCTTCCCGCCGGAACCGTGACGCAGGCGCCGCGCTCCACGGCACCGCCGAGGTTTTTGCCAATGGCCGCGACAACGACGTCCGCAAGAGATTGCGTTGTGACCGTCCACACACCCGTCGCATGCAGGCTCGGATCCTCCACTCCGGTCACGGTCAGCGTCGCGCTTCCACTGCTCGGAGCGGTCCCCGGCGCAGCAAAGCTCACCGTCACTTCAGCGGATCCCGTGCCATTCGGCGCCAGCGGGTCGGTCTGGCCAGTCTGCGACGAGCATGCCGCGCTTGGGACGCAGCTCAGCGAATAATTGAAGTGCATCGGTGTCCCGCTGGGATCCGTCGACGTGTTCCGAATCGTGAACGACAGCGGTTTAACGGTGCCCGGTGGAACAGAGATCGAGCTGGACGAAGGAGTAACGGTCACCGCATGGGAGATGGTCTGCTGGCCAAGGAGATAGAGAATGCTGCCATCGGCGTGCGTTCCAGCGGCTGCGCCAAGGCCATCCACACTCAACGTGATGGTCTCTTGGGTGCCTGAAGCGGTCGTGCCGGGCGGAACGTCAAACGTGCCCGTCATCGTCTGTGTCGCTCCCGGTCCGAGTGTGATCGTGCCGCTCACCGACCCCGTACTCGAGTGGCACCCGGCGCTCGGACCGCTGCAAGTAAACTGATAAGAGTAGCTGTCCGTCGAATTGCTGACGTTGCGAATGAGATATTCGGCACCGAAGTCGCCCGGTAGCGGCAGGTTCACCGGGAACGGCCCCACAGCGGGAACTACGACGACGGCATGGGGCATCGTGCTAACGGTCGTCCAAACGACTTGGAGAATTTGCTGCGTCCCGGTCGGCAACACGGCACGCACGTTGAACGAGAGCTGCGCCAGCAGTGCCGCGTTCGGCGCCTGCACCTCGACGGACACGTCCTTCGTCTCGCCTGGACCAAGATCGAGCGTGATGTTGTGCGCAAGCGAGTCCACGACGAACGTGAGGCCGCCGCCGTTGAAGCCCGCGTTGTAGTGGTTGAAATGCGACGTGAGATTGGTGACCTGGAACGTATAGGTCGCCGTCGATCCAACGCTGAGCAACGCGGACGAGACCAAGGGCGCGGCACTCTCGGCGTAATAGCTCTCGATGGACGGGGTCCAGGCCGTAATACTTCCCTGATCGTTCACCGTCTGACCGTCGACCGCCGTGTAGGTCGCCGTGACCGAGACCGCGGTCGACATCGAGAGCATGACCGGCGTCGAGAAGAGCACCGACGCCGTATCCGCCGAGCCTGGCGCGACGGTGAGCGTCGAGCGCGAGACGGCGCACGTGGTCGCGGCAGGGCACGAGGGGGTGAGGACGTATGTCGCAGGCAAGCTGCCTGCGTTGCGAATGGTGAACTGCTGCGTCGCCAACGCGCTCATGTCCACTGTCGTGGAAATCGATTTTGGCGTGACGTCCGGTTGGAAGCTCGCGATGGGCGCGAGCATCGTGAAGGAGGTGCTGACCGTAGTCACGTGACCGACGCCATCCATTGCATCCGCCGTAATCGTATGCGCACCCGGACTCACCGGCCAATTCAGCCACGTCGACGTTCCCGACGCCACACAGCCAGTCACCGGTGCGAAATTGTCGGGGAGCAGTTGCCCATCGAGACGCACGTGGCGTTCTACCAAGGCGCTGCTCTGATCACACCACGCGACGACGATGGCCTGGCTGAGTGCCCTCGTCACGACATCGCTCGTCGGCGACACGATCGTGATGTTCGGCGGTTCCGCGTCGATCGTGACATTCGTCGTCGCCTGGCTCGTCACGGTCGTCGACTTCGTGCTCACGTAGCGCGACGCGAGCGAAATTGTCGTCGTGCTACTCGTCGCCTGCGCGGTGTAGCTCACGGTGACTTGACTGCTCTGCCCCGCCGCGAGCGCGAGCGACGAGGCCGACGCGCTGCACCCGCTCGCGAGCGCGCCGCACGTCGGCGTCAGTGTATAGGTCGCCGCGAGGGAGCCGGGATTCCGGACGGTGAACGTCTCCGACGCCGCGGCTCCGCCGGCCACGACATGCGACGCCGCCAGCGCGGTGGTTTGCGGCTGCTCGTCGTTCGCCTCGTCGTAGTTGAAGGTGCGTGTTAGAGAAGTAGTATGCACGCCGTCGGTTGTCGTCGCGACAAACGTGTTCAGCGTAGTGAGCGCCGGCACGGCGAATGTCGCCGTCCCGGACGTCGCGCAGCCGCTCACGGTCGTCGACACATACGTACCGGTGACCGTCACCCCGTTGAAGGTCGCCGCCGGCGCGGTCACGATGCCGTCGGAGTCGCACACATCCACGGCCACCGAAGCGAGCCGCGTCGACACCGTCGCCCCGTCGGCAGGCGTGATCGCGATCGTCGGCGGGATGGCATCGGCCCGCGTGCCGACGACGCGCGCGGTGTCGGCTTCGTGGAGCGCGACGCCGAATTGCCCGTAGTCGTAGTCGGCGATGAGCTGAATCGCCGCGGTCGGCAGGCCGGTCGCCGGCGGCGTATAGGTGATGGTCACGGCGCTCGAGGCGCCCGGATCGAGTGTGACCGATGGCGCGCTCAACGCGCAGCCATTCGTGCCGAAGGATCCGCACGACGCGCTGAGATCATATCGCGCGGTCATGTTGCCCATGTTCTCGAGCGTGTAGTTCTCGGTGCGCGTCACGCCGGCCGTCACGCCCGTCGTTGCCGTGTGTGGCGAGAGCAGCGGCCTGTGATAACCCGTCACCGGGTGCGTCATGCCGGAGTCGGCCGAGACCACGGTGCTACCGAGTGCTTGATTGCTGGTGTCGGCGCCGACGCGCTGTTCGACGAGGAGCTTGACGTCGATCGGCACTTCCGCCGGAGAACCCAGGATGCCCGAGCCTGGGAAGGCGACGAGTATGATGCGCTCCGTGTTGGGCGCGACCGATATCACCCGCGATACGTTCTTGAGCCAGCAGCTCGCCGCCCACCCGGTGCACTGGGCGCTCAAGGTATAGATCGCGGTCGTCGCGCCGGCATTCAAGATTGAAAAACTCTCATCGTCCTCGGAGGCGAGTGGGAAGACGCGCACCTGCCCGGCGGTCTGCTTCGGGAAGACCTGCGGCGGCATCGTTGCGGGCGGAAGCACGATCGTCGTCGCCGCGACGCGCGACGTGTCAGCCTCATGGAGCGCGACACCGAATTGCCCGTAGTCGTAATCGGCGATGAGTTGGATCGTCGCGGATCCGCCACTCGTGGGCGGCGAGAAGGTGACACCGACGGTGCCCGACGCGCCCGGATCGAGCGTGATCGACGGCACGGTCGGCGTGCAGCCAGTGAACGCGCCGCACGACGCAGCAAGATCGTACCGTGCGGTCATGTTGCCGAGGTTTTGGAGCGTGTAGGTCTGCGTGCGCGCGATGCCGGCGGTGTCCGTCACTGTCCCCGAATGCGGAGAAAGCTGTGGCGTGTGAAAGCCGGTGGTCGGATGCATGATGCCCGAGTCGGCCGATACGACCGTCGTGCCGAGCGTTTGGGTGACGGTGTCCGCGCCGACGCGCTGCTCGACGAAGAGCTTGACGTCGATCGGCACTTCCGCCGGAGACCCTAGAATCCCGGAGCCGGGAAACGCCACAAGGACGTTCCGTGCGACGTTCGGTGCGACCGCGATGACGCGGGGTGATTTGAGCCAGCACGTTGCGGCCCACCCGGTGCACTGCGTCGTCAGCGTATAGACCGCCGTCGTCGCGCCGTGATTGGTAATCCAGAAACTCTCGTCGTCCTCCGACGCGAGTGGGAACGGATGCACCTGGCCTGCGGTCTGTTTGGGAGAGACGTCCGGCGGCAAGCTTGGCGGCGGCGGCGCCACGGTCGTCGCGACGATCCGCGACGTGTCGGCTTCGTGGAGCGCGACACCGAACTGCCCGTAGTCGTAGTCGGCGATGAGCTGAATCGTCGCCGACTGTCCCGCGGTCGCGGGCGGCATGTACGTCACGTTGACCGTCCCCGCCGCACCCGGATCGAGCGTGATCGACGGCACGCTCGGCGTACAGCCGGCGAACGCGCCGCACGACGCGGCGAGATCGTACCGCGCGGTCATGTTGCCGAGGTTTTGGAGCGTGTAAGTCCGCGTGCGCGCAATGCCGACGGTGTCCGTCACTGTCCCGGAGTGCGGGGAGATCGCCGGCGTGTGAAAGCCGGTCACCGCGTGACCGAGCCCGGTGTCGGCGGACACGACGGTTGTGCCCAGCGTTTGCGTAGCCGTATCGGCCCCGACGCGTTGCTCGGCAACCAGCTCGATGTCTACTGGAACTTCCGCCGGAGAACCAAGCACACCGGACCCGGGAAATGCCACGAGGAGAGAACGTCCAGCGCCCGGAGCGATCGCAATCACTCGCGGAACGTTTTTGATCCAGCAACTCGCGGCCCAGCCGGTGCAGCGCGCCGTCAGCGTGTAGACGGCCGGCGCCGTGCCCAGGTTCATGACGGTAAAACCTTGATCATCTTCGACGGCCAGCGGGAATACTTGCGCCTGCGTCGCCGTGGCTTTGGGGGTCACCGTCGGCGGCATCGTTCGTGGCGGCGCGACAACGGTCGTCGACACGACCCGAGACGTGTCGGCTTCGTGCAGCGCGACGCCGTACTGCATGTAGTCGTAGTCGGCGATGAGCTGAATGGTCGCCGACTGCCCTGCCGTCGCTGCCGGCGTGTAGGTGACGCTCACCGTCCCCGACACGCCGGGATCGAGCGTCACCGACGGCGTACTCAGCGAGCAACCGGCGAACGCGCCACACGACGCCGCAAGATCGTAACGCGCCGTCATGTTCCCGAGGTTCTTGAGCGTGTAGCTGTCTGTGCGGCTCGTGCCGGTCGGCACCGACACCGATCCCGCATGAGGAGAGAGTTGCGGCGTGTGGAAGCCGGTGACCGGATGCAACACGCCGGTATCGGCGGATACGACATCGGTACCCAACGTCTGCGTCGCCGTGTCGGCGCCGACGCGCTGCTCGGCGATCAGCTTGACGTCGACGGGAATCTCGGACGCCGCGGTGAGAACACCAGCGCTCGGGAACGCGACGATGAAACTGCGGCCGGTCCCTGGCGCGACGGCGATCACCTGGGGAAAGTTCTTGATCCAACAATTGGTTGCCCACCCCGTGCATTGCACGCGCAGCGTGTAGACCGCCGGCGCGGTGCCAAGGTTCATGACGGTGAAGATCTCGTTGTTTTCGGCAGCGATCGGGAACGGCACCGCTTGCGACGGCGAGAACTTTGGCGAGACCGTTGGCGGCAGACTCGGGATCGATGACTCACCCGCCAATGACCCCATCACCACGCTCGGCGTGCCGGTCGGAGTGACGCCGGCGCTGAGTGAGTTCATTCGCTCAGCAGCGAACTGGCCGGAGGCAACGGATGCGATGCACGCGATACATCCGAGAAACAGAGCGATTGTGGCGACTCGACGCCGGAGGAACGACAACGACACGGGGGCGGACTCCGCGAATGGAGGGAGGGAGAGCGCCATCCACAAAAGCAACGCGCGCGCCGCAACCGCGGCGCGCGCTAATTCACAAGGACATAAGAGTTTACGTATTTACGACTGCTTCAACCATGAGCGCGATGCGCGCCTCTCTCGTGCCAATGCATGCGAATGCGTGCAAATGCGCTAACCGTATGCGAGCTCGAAACCGTCGCGGGCCGGCATCACGCCCGTCTCCGTCGGCACCGGAATCCCCAGCCGCCGCATCCGCCGATAAATCGTGGTCCGATGCACCCCCAACCGATCCGCCGCGATCTCGGTATCCCACGCGACGCTGGCCAGTAACTTTAGAAGTTGCTGATGCTCGCTCAACCGCCGCTCCCCGACACGATCTTCGCGCGAGCGCGCACGCTGCCCGAGCACCATCGCCACGGCATCGGCGTCCAACCCGCCGCGCGCGAAGATCGCCGAGGCATCGACGACCTGCTTGAGCTCGCGCACGTTGCCGGTCCAGGGCTGATCCTGCAGCAGCCGCATCGCCTCCGGCGTGACCAACAACGGCGACGCAGGCCGCGAGCGCCTCAGGAAATGCGCAACCAACAACGGCACATCCTCCAACCGCTCGGCCAACGCCGGCACGCTGATGATGATCCCACTCAACCGGTGCGCCAGGTCGGCGCGAAACCTTCCCGACGCCACGAGTTGCTCGAGCCGTTCGTTCGTCGCCGCCACCGTTCGGAAATCACTCCGGGCGTCGCGCGCCGACCCGATCGGCCGAAACACGCCGGTCTCGATCGCGCGCAACAGTTTGGCCTGCGAACCGACCGCAAGACCGCTGATCTCATCGAAGAACGCCGTGCCGCCATTCGCTTCGCGCAAGAACCCGAGGGTCTCGCCAATTGCGCCGGTAAACGCGCCGCGCGCGTGGCCGAACAACGCATCCTCGAACATCGAATCGGCCAGGGCGCAGACATTGAACGGCACCAACGTGCCGTTGCGACGACTCAGCCGATGCAGCGACTCGGCCACGAGCTCCTTCCCCGTTCCGGTCGCGCCTTCGATCAGCACGCTCACATGAGTCGGTGCAACGGCCTCGATGAGCGACCGAAGCCGTTGCATCACTAACGAGTCGCCGAGTAGTAGAGAAGAAAGTTCGGTCACGGCATCACCTTGTTCGCGCGGTTCCGCATGGGATCAGTGAGTCGCTGCATGTCGGCGTCATTGCGAATGACGCGGGGAGTCAAGAAGATGAACAATTCAGTTTCATTGCCCGAACGCGTGTGGCTTCCAAAGAGGCCGCCGATCAACGGGATGCTCGAGAGAATTGGAATACCGCTCACTTGCACGTCGCGCTCCTTGTCGCTCAGGCCCCCGAGCACGACGGTCTGACTGTCTCGCACGAGAAGGTCCGTCTTCACGGATCGCGTTGAAATAACCGGCGCGTTGAACGCGGTCTCGGTGGTCGCGCTGCTCACCTCTTGCGTCACCGAGAGCGCCACGATGCCGTCTACACTGATCGTGGGCCGCACGCTCAGCTTGGTGCCCACGTCTCGATACTCGACGACCTGATCGCGCACACCGGCATCGGTCGGCAGCGACCGCGACACTTGCACGAACGGCCGCTGGCTTCCCACGTTCACTTCGGCCTGCTCGTCGTTCGCGGTGAGCACGATGGGACGACTGACGATGCGCACGTCGCCGCGACTCGCCGCCGCGCTGATCGTCGCGTCGAGATCGAGGCCGCCAACGCCCATGACCTTGAGCGTGAAATCAGCCAAGCCCGCGTTCGCGGGAGTGAACGTGCCGCCGATCGTCGTGTTTTCGGTGCCGGGAATGTGGTGCTGGTCGATCGAGGCCTCGATGCCGAGACTGAAATTGCGGTCGCGGCGCGCCTCGACGATCAGCACTTCAATGAGCACCTGCGCCGGACGCACGTCGATCTGCTCGACCGCGGCGCGAATCAGCTCGAAGTCGGCACGATTGGCGCGAATGAGCAAACTGTTCGCGTGCGGGTCGGCGACGATCGTCAGCTCGCCGGTAATTGTCGCAGCATGCCCGGCGGTACCCGGCACACTCTGCGGCAACGGCGTCGCGTCGAGTGGCGGGATCTGATTCCCTCGCAATTCATCGGCGAGCGTTGGGGCGCGGCTGCCGCCCATTCCCGACTGCTGCGGAGCGGCGCGGCCAAACAATGTATTGATCGTCGTCGCCACGTCCGCCGCGCGGGCATGCTTGAGCGGCAGCACGAAAAGCTCGGGCGCGGTGGTTTGACGCCGCGTTGCATCGGCCGCGGCAGGACCGGCTGCACCCATCTGCTGCTGCACAATATTCGGCGAACGAATCACTTCTTTCGGACGCGCGCGATACGTGCGCGTCGCGCTGTCGTCGACGAGCTCGTACCCTTGCGAGTCGAGTAACCCGCGCAGCAACATCGGAATCTCGGAGCGAGGCACGGGGTGCGGCGTCTCGAGACTCACCTGTGGACCGGCGGTCGAGCCGCTGAAGATGACCGGCTTGTCGAGATACGCCTGAATCATCTGCACGGCCGACCGAAGATCGGTGTTCGACACGTGCACGACAACGCTGTCGGTCGCCTTGGCGGCTTGCGTGCGCGCGACGCCAGGTATCGCGAACGCGATGCCGACGACCGCCACTACTATAGAATGGCGCATCACGGGCGCCTCCTGAAGCTCAGCACCCATGTGGTATCCGGTCCCTTCACGATCACGCTGTCGCGCGTGACCGAACGAATGGTGAGGCGATCGTAGGTGCCGCCGGTGCGCACGACAGTGCCAGGCGGTTGTCCCGGCAGGCCGTCGATCATCGCCTGCCACGGTGGGCCGCCGACGATTCCCTTGAGAGTCATGGCCGGCCGATACATCGGCGCGATGCCGCCAAGCGCACCTGCTCCCGGTGCGCCATCGGTCGCGGGATCATACGCGACGCTCGGCTGCGAATGTGACAAGCGAAACGGATCGCTCGACGTGAGCAAATCTTCAGTTTCATCCATCCAGGCGCCGAGTGAGTCCGCTTGGCCCTTGCGCACGGACGGAATGGAGAGCGCGTGCGCATCCGCGCCCGGTGCCGCTTCGACCCAGCGGCGCTGGCCCAACGCACCCAGGCATGCGACGCATCCCAAGTAGAGGGCCACGGCTGTGTAACGCGTCACCGCGCGCCCCGCTTCGGCGTGATCAAGGCCAATGCATCGACGCCGACGTCGACGCGCAGCATCTCGGGCTTTGCATCCGGCCCCGCGGGGTCGGGTTGTGTGACCGCGAGATCGCGCACGGACATCGCGCGCGCGTCCGTTTCGATGGTGCGGAGGAACGCTGCCAGGCCCGCGACGTCGCAAACGCCGATCAGCCGCACACCGACGCGCGTGAGGCCGGGACGCGATAGCGTGTCGGCGCGGATCTGGATTGCGTTGGCTTTCACATCGAGGTCGCTCGCGAAGTCTTCGACGAGCGAAGCCAAGGTTCCAGCCGCCGCGGCGGCGGACGCTCCGGTGATCAGCGTAGTATCGAGCGCGGCGACGCGAGCCTGGCGCGCGCGAAGTGAATCTCGTAGCGCGGGCAACTGCCTTACCGATGCACGCGCGAGCGCCAGCCGCTCGCTGAACACGGCCGCGCTGTCGACGCGATCGCGCTGCCACGCAAGTGCGGCCGGCACGCCCTTGGCGGTTACGGTGAGTCCGCCGATGACGGCGACCCCAACGATCAATATTCGCCGATCCCGCGGTGTGAGTTGCAGCGCGATCATCGCGAGGCTCCCGCCGCCGGGGCCGCTCGCGGCTTCGTCGTCGCGACACGCGGACGCGAGCGACGCAACCGGAACGACGCTCGCTCGAGCTTCGCTCCCGCGAGCGTCTCGCGCGTCACCGATCCGGTGATGCGCGCCGCTTCGGTCTGCGACACGGCGCCAAGCTCCGGCAACAGATCCGCGACCGACGGCCCCGTCGCAACAAACGACACCTCGGCCGAATCGGCACGCAGTGTCACGAGTGCGGTGGAATCGGGCAGCGCGCGCGTAATGTCGCCCAGAAGCCGCTCGATGCTTCCCCGCTCCGTCTCGAACCGCGCATGCGTGTCGAGAAGTTGGGTCGCCGCGCGAAGTTGATCCTGGACGCGAGTGGCGGTCGAATCCAACCGGCCGTAACGCGCAAGCATCGACCGCGCGACACGCAACTCTCGCGTGGCGCGAAGGCCGGGAGCGAGCACTGCCATCGCGCCGGCGACTACTACCAGGAGCACGGCCGCGGCAGTGGCCATGCGGCGCATCGACGTCGTATTCGCGGCGTCGCGCGGGCGAAGCGCCAAGGGCGTACGACGTGAAGCATTTGCCACCGCATAGGCGCCGACATAAGGCGTTGCGTCGTCGGCGAGAGATCGAAGCGCCGGCGGAACGGTATCGTGAACGACGTGCGTGAGCGCACTCGTCGTCGGCAGCACGAGATCGACGAGCAGCCCGCGCCGCCGCGCTTCGCCCATAACTGTATTCACACTGCTCACGTCGAGAGCGGCGCCGAAGCGCGCGCCGTCGGAGGACATATATAGAGGTGGAACAACCACGCGACTGCGCGCCAGAAAGAATGCTGAGGTGTTTTCCCGCACGACGGCGTTTAGCAATTTCTCATTCTCGAGCGGCGGCAGTCCCTCGAGCCGCTTGATCTGCGCCCGCGCACCGCTCAGGCCGAACTGTACGTGCGGCCGCCGTCGTGTACGCGGCATCGTTGCGATGACTCGGGAGACGGCCTCCGGCAAGCCATCGACGCCGACGATCGATTCGCGGTGCGACCAGCGCACGTTCCGCCGAGCAACCAACACCGCGCGAATCTCATGATCCGCTACGTCGAGGCCAAGACGATACCCGATCATGGCCGCGCTCGCAGGCGGATCACAGCGACGCCGTTGGCGACGCGAGCCAGTCGCATCTCGATGGTGATCTCACTGAGCGGCACGCCACGCGCGGCGCGGCTTCGCATCACCCACGCATCGGGATCAGGGGTCGTGAGCCGAGCAGCGTCCGGGAAGCGCGCGACGAGCTCCGACGCGGCAGTGTTCGAAACGCCGATCAGCGCCGTGGTCAGATCTTCGATCGGCGTTCCGGCATTCTGTGCGGCAACAACGTTATCCGCTGTTTCGGCGGTAAACCCAGGAATCGCGAGCAGAACCTGTACCGGGGCTGTCGCGAGCGACACGCGTCCGGGTTCGACGGAGAAGAGTGAATCCAGCGTGGTCGCCGACTCGAGTCCTCGAATCGAACGCAACTCGCCGACGTCGATGAAAGGGCTGGTATCGCGCCGCGCGACAATCGCGGCAGCAATCGAGTCCGGCACATTCGTGACGGACGCAAGCGCACGCGCAATGACTTCGCTCGTCGCTGCGTTGACGTCGACGTGCGTGCCGGCCGCCTCGAAGCTGACGTCGCACCCCGTCACCATCGGTGATGCCGCGACCTGCACTGGCAACGTTCGCCAGATGCGCCCGGCTTCGGCGACACCACTTGCACCCGCCAATAACGAATCGACCGCCGCCTGCGCGCGACGCCCGCATCCGAGCGCCTCCCAGTACGCGCGCCACGCATCGGTACGATTTCGCGCGGCGCGGACACTGTTCCTTCCGGCAAGAAGTCCGGCAAGCGAGACGACGGCGGCCATTCCCATCACCCAGAGCACCGTGATCATCGTGAAGCCACGGCGCTCAGTCACGAGACGGTCCCACGGCAAGCATCACCGTATCGGCGTCTGTCACCAGCGCCACGGCGGTGGGCAGCGTCGCGACGGTGTGCCAGTGTTTCACCCACGTCGAATCAGCCGACGTGTGGTCGAAATATCGAAACGACCACGCACCACGACGGCGTTCGAGCGGCCAGGTGGGGCCGCTGTCGACCTGCACGCCGACGATGCTGCTGTCGGCCAATGAATCGATGGTGACGATGACGCTGCACGGCGCGGTCCAGCCTCTCGAGGTGCGACAACGCGTCATTGCCGCGACGCTCCGCTCGTCGCCTCGAAACGCGTGCGTCGTATCGTTGCTGCGTTCGGCGTCGCGGAAGAGACGGCGCAACTCGTCGTGGCCGTTGCCCCCGCGCGTCGACACGTTTCCCGCGTTCACGAGCCGGCCGCTTTCGTCGCTGGATTGTTGCAGCAGAAGTACGCAGCCGAGGGTGACGAGGCCCGCGACGGCGAGCGTCGCAAGCACCTCGATCAGCGTGACGCCGCGCCGCGGTTCAAGGCGCATGCGTCGTATCCGGCCGATAGAGTGTTGTCCGCAACAAGGGCGGCGTCGCGTCGCTGCCCGCGACGGACACGTCGAACAACGCGCGCCCAACGGGCGTGACGGTCAGCACCAGCGAATCGACGTTCGATGGACCTTCGTGCGCAACGAGCATTGGCCCATCCCACACAACGAGTCGTTCCAGCAGAGCGGACGCGCGATCGATCGAGCGTTCGCTCGCGCGCGTCGTCGCGATTGATTTCGCCGTTTGACCGAGCAGCGTGATCAGCCCCGTTCCCGCGCTGGCGAGCACCACGATTGCGATGAGCACCTCGACGAGCGCGAGCCCCGGGCGGTTGCTAGCGCGCATTGCGCCGCCCGGTGAATGCATCGACGTCGAACGCGGAATCGGCGACGACAGCGCCACTCGGCAGCGCCACCGCATACACGATCTTTCCGCCAACAGGAAGCGCAATCGTGATGACGCGTGCCTGAGCAATCGCGGCGGTCACCGAATCCGATAGTACTGTCGCGGGTGCGAGTGGATCCGGCCGTTCGATGCGACGCGCCGCGGTCGTCGTCACACTCGCCAGTATGCCAAGGATCGCGAGCGTGACGAGCAGCTCGACCAGCGTGACCCCGCGTCGCAAACTCATCATGCGGTGGGCCGCACGCTATAGATCGCCTGGAGTAGCGCGGCGGCAACGAGCGCCACGACGGACGCGAACACGAGCAACAACGCTGGTTCGAGCATTCGCACGCTGGCCTTCACGACGCGATCCGCGCGCTGCTGCTCGATGCGCGCCGCATGCCCGAGCATCGAAGCAAGTCTTCCCGACTCCTCACCGGCGCGCACGAGCCGAACCGCCGTCGCCGTGGAAGCGCTCTCCGCATCGAGCGCGTGCGACAACGTGTGCCCGGACGTCACGAGCCCGCGCACCGCCATGATTCGATGCTCGAGCTCCGCATCCGCGGTCGCGCGCGCCGCGAACGGCAGCGCGACGTTGAGCGTGACGCCGCTCTCGAGCAGAGCACCGAGCGCGTGCGCCATGCGCGCGACGGCGGACGCTCGCCGAATCGATCCAACCAGCGGAATCGACAGGAGCAGCCGATGCCACCCGCGGCGCCCGCTGTCCGTCGAGACCCAGGTGCGCCACGAAATGCCGCCGATCACGACCACGACGACGACCGGCACCATCAACACTCGTGCGTGATTGGCTATGGCCAACACAATGCGGGTCGACATCGGCAGCGCTTGACCGAGGTCAGCGAGAATCTTCGCGAATCGTGGAAGCACAACGGTGATCAACACCGTGATCGCACCGACGCCGGCGACTGCGACGACGGCGGGATACGCGAGCGCCGCTTTCACAGCGGAACGTGTTTCCGCAATACTCTCCGTCAACTCGGCCGCACGACGAATCGCCGAGCCAATTCCCGCCCCCGCCTCACCCGCTTGCGCGATTCCGATCACGAGCGCGGGAATCTCGATCGGCGCGTTGCCGAGTGCGAACGCGAGACTCTGTCCTTCTCGCACCGATTGCCGAATCTGCGGCAGCGCGCGCTGCCAACCCTTGGGCGCGAGGTCCTCGAGCGCATGCAGCGCACGCGACACCGGCAGCCCGGAATCGAGCAGATCCGCGAGCACGCGTAAGCCGAGTGCGAGATCGGCGGCGCTGATCGCCGTGCGCTGCGCACGCCGCGATCCACGCGACTCGATCTCGAGTGGATACAGCCCAATCGAGCGAATCGACGCGCGCGCCTCCTCGATCGACTCGGCATCGAGCGTTCCGTCGGTGACGCGGCCGTCCGACGCCGCGGCGCGATACGCAAAGATCTCCGGCATGCGGCTATCGCTGCACGGGGCCATTCCACGACGTCACGTCCGCGTTCTCACCGTCGCCGCCGGGCTGGCCATCCTTGCCGAGCGTGTAGAGGTCGTAGCTGTTCGGGTTCGCGACGCCGGGCGAGACGTACACGTACGGCCGGCCCCACGGATCGATCGGTACGAGTTGCCGCAGATACGGCCCCTTCCAGTTAGCAGGCGCGTCGCCCGACACGGGAATCGTGCGCAAGGCTTCGAGCCCCTGCTCGGACGTAGGAAAGGCTTCATTGTCGAGACGATACGCGTCGAGCGCCAATGAGAGAATTTGAACCTGATCCTTCGCCGTGTTGTGCCGCGCGTCGCCGATGTTGCCGAACAACGAGGGCGCGACGATGGCCGCGAGCGTCGCGATGATCGCGATCGTCACGAGCAGCTCGATGAGCGTGAACCCGCGTCGAGCTCCACGCGCGGCGAAGGACCGTCGTGAACTAATCCTGTACGACACGTGCCACCTCCTCCACTGTAGTGAGTCCCGACTCCACTTTGTGCCAACCGTCCGTGCGCAGCGGAATGAGTCCGGCGTGCGTCGCGAGCAGGCGAAGCTGTGCGCGCGACGCACGCGCGGCGATCGCATCGCGCACGTCGTCAGTGACGCTCAGCATCTCGAAGATTCCCAAACGCCCGCGATACCCAGTGCCCCGGCACGCCGGACAACCGGCGCCGCGCACCAGTTTCACATGTCCCACCGGCCGCCCCGCAACCGCCGCGACCGTCTCCGGACTCGGCTCATACGACTCGCGGCAGTCGTCGCAGATGCGCCGCACGAGCCGCTGCGCGAGAATTCCCTCGAGCGTCGCCGCGACGAGATAGTCCGGAATGCCGAGATCGAGCAGACGCGGAATCGCCGACACGGCATCGTTCGTGTGCAGCGTGCTGAAGACCAGGTGCCCCGTCATCGCCGCCTGCACCGAGATCTCGGCGGTCTCCTGATCGCGCATCTCGCCGATCATCACGACGTCGGGGTCCTGGCGAAGAATGGCGCGCAACGCGGCGCCGAACGTCACGCCTGCCTGGCGATGCACCGGCATCTGCGTGATGCCGGGGAGTTGATACTCGATCGGATCTTCGACCGTGATGATCTTCTCGACGCGCGAGTTGCGGCGCTGAAGCGCGCCGTACAGCGTCGTCGTCTTTCCGCTGCCTGTCGGTCCGGTGACGAGCAGCATGCCATGCGGCCGCGCCGAGAGGAGCGCCATGTCCTTGAGCACCGGCGCGGACATGCCAAGTTCGTCGAGCGTCACCGGCCGCCCACCGTGATCGAGCAGACGCAGCACCACGCTCTCGCCGTACATCGTGGGAATCGTCGAGACGCGGAGATCGAGCTCGCGCGCCTCGAGGCGTACGCGAATGCGTCCGTCCTGCGGGCGACGCCGCTCGGCGATATCCAATTCCGCCAGCAGCTTGATCCGCGACACCACCGCGTGATGCAGATGACTCGGCGGTTCGGGCGCGGGCACGAGCACGCCGTCGACGCGGAAGCGTGCGCCGAGTCCGGTCCGAGTCGCTTCGAGATGGATGTCGCTGGCCGCGGCGTCGTACGCATCGCGCACGAGGAGATTCACGTATCGAATGACCGGCGGTTGATTGGCGAGATCGCGCACGTCGGTGGCGAGATCGTCGCTCGACTCGCCGGCCTCGGCGCGCGCGAGCTCGATCGTTCGCTCGGCACGCGTCGTCAGTCGCTCGACCAATCGCTCCAATTCATCCTGCTCGACCGACTCCACGACGACGTCGCGGCGATACGCCGCCGCCAGCTCGTCGACGCCGGTGCGCAGCACATCCTTCGTCGCGGCGAGGACGAGCTCACCGCTCGACGACAGTCCCTTCGGGCAGACGCGATGGTGCAGCAGGTACTCGCGCGAGACGCCGGCGGCCAGCTCGATGAGTGCTTCTGTCGGTGCGGTCATGCCGGCACGGCACGCGTGAGTACGCGCTCCAAGACGGGTGCGGCAGCGCGACGAATGAACCGCTCGACCTCGGTCCGATCCGCATCGGGCAACGTTTCGGCTTGTCGCGATGCATGGTCACGCAGCCTGCGGCACAGGCGCCAGATGCGCTTGGACGTGGCGTCGTACGACGAACCGACCCAACCTGCGATCTCACGGTGTGACGCGCCCTGGCCGATCCACATCAGAATCGAGTATTCCTCGTCGCTGACCCGAGCGACCAGTTCCTCGGCGAGCTGGCCGAGCACGCGACCGACGGAAGCGGAGCCAGCGTCGGGTCCAGCGCTGGCGCGCAGTGATTCCTCGGAGCAGAGCGAAGTCACGACCCACTCGCCCGTCGTGTCGTCCGCCGCGGCTTCCTGATTGCGCCGCCGGCGCTCCGCCGAGCGGCGCGAGTTCAAGTAGCGATTGCGGAGCACGCGAATGAGATAGGCTTCGACGCTCGCCGGCTTCGGCGCCGATGGTTGCGCGAGGCGAATGGCTTCGTCACCGAGCACCTCGCTGACGTAGACACCGACTTCGGACGGCGGAATGCGTACGCGACGCGCGTACGCCTCGAGGATGGGGCGATAGCGCGCGTCGAACACGGCGACGGCGCGGTCGGCGCCGTCTGTCAGTCCGGTCAGCAAGGCGTCGTCGGACAACATGACGGACTGTGTCATCTCAGCACGCCCGGATGAACGTGAACACACCGATGGACGGCACCGGCGGCAAGACCGGACGCGTACAAGGCGTGGCCCAGCTCGCAGCGATGAGAGCCGCGAATACGGTTGTGAGCGTTCGCATATGAGTGGACTGAACTGAAGAGGTAGGTTGTCTCAACAGGAGAGACACCGGCCCCGGACAGCGCGAACGGGACGAGCCGGTTGGATCCGGCGATCATGCAGACGACGCGTTAGGCGGGTCATGTGCGTGCCCGGGATGCCGGCAGGCAAGTAAGCAGCGACCGTTAGTGGAGCGTCAGCGAGCGAGTGCGCTCACGTTGCGCTCACGTTGCGCACGTCGCACCACGATGTCCGAGGTTGTTGTCACCGCGGCGGCAGGGGGCGTTTCGTTCCGCGTTGCGGTGCGCGAAGCGCGTTTCGCAAGAGAAGAATCCGCAAATTCATCGCGAGGCTGCTTGCGCGCGAAGGGCGTCTACTTTCAAAGCATGCGGCCATTCGTTGTTAATGCGGTCAGTGCGCTCGCGCTCGTGATGAGCCTCGCGAGTTGCAATCGCCCCAAGCGCCTCCCCGTCGCGGACACGCTCACGACGACGCACCCCACCGTCGCCGGCGTCGATGGACGACTCGGACCGACCCTCGACTCGATCGCGGCGAGCGCCATTCATCGCGGCGTCGCGTCGGGCGTGGCGATCGCCGTCGCGCGATACGGCCGGCTCATCCATCTGCGCGGCTACGGCACGACTGATTGGGCAGCGGGCGCCGATGCCGTCACGGACTCCTCGCTGTTCGACGTCGCCTCGCTCACGAAAGTCGTCGCGACGACGACCGCCGCGATGCTGCTCGTCGAACAGGGAAAGCTCGATCTCGATCGCCCCGTGCGATTGTACGTGCCCGAGATCAAGGCGCGCCCCAAGGCCGCCATCACGTCACGCATGCTTCTCACCCACTCGGCGGGATTCGAAGCGGGCGCCCCGCTCTACCGAAAATTTCGCGGGCGCGCGGCATATCTGAAGGAGATCAACCGCCGGCCGCTCGCGTACAAGCCCGGCAAAGGCGAGACGTACAGCGACTGGGACATGGTCGTGTTGCAGGCCGTGATCGAGCGCATCACGAAGCAACCGCTCGATTCGTTCGCCGAGCAACACATCTTCCGGCCGCTCGCGATGACCGATACGCGCTACACGCCGAACATCGCCGACGCGCAGTTGCGCCGGCGCATCGTGGCGACGGAAAACGATCCCGCGCGCGGAGGCCTGCTGCGCGGCACCGTCGACGATCAGAACGCGTGGGCCCTGGGCGGCGTGGCCGGACATGCGGGGTTGTTCACGTCGGCGCGCGATCTCGCGGTGTTCGCGCAGATGCTGCTCGACGGCGGGCTGTCGCACGGCAGGATGTTCCTGCGCGCCGAAACGGTCGCGCACTGGACGGCGCGTCAGTCCGAGACATCGAGTCGCGCGTTGGGATGGGACACGCCGGCGCCGGGCGCGAGCTCAGGTCGTTACTTCTCGACGCGGAGCTTCGGGCATACCGGCTTCACCGGCGCGTCGCTGTGGCTCGATCCCGAGCGCGGCGTGTTCGTCGTGTTGTTGATGAACCGAATCAATTCACGCGGCGCGAGCGAGGCGCATCTCGCGATTCGCCGCGCGGTGTCGGATGCCGTGCAGGAGGCGATTCTGGACGCGCCGCTCGTCCCGTGGGAGTCGCGGCTGTCCAAAACGCACTAGTGGGCCGCCTTAGCCGTCGCGGTAGGGCGACGGGCCATCGTCCTCATCAGACGCGTTCCAGCGCACTCGCTGTGTCGCCGGCGCGGTGGTGGCATCATCAGTTGGAACGAGCTGCCGAGCCATGTCGATGAGCCCCGCGCTCAAGTGGGCGCCGTACTCGAGCAGATTCACGGCGCGGCTCTTCACCGCCAGCAGAAAGGCGAGCGGAGGCTGATCGCGTTTCTTCGCGTTGCAGTCGCGGCAGGCAAGGACGAGGTTGTCGCGGCGATCGTACGCCGTCTTCCCGCGTCGCGGGGCGACGTGATCGAGCGTGATCGCGCGCGCGGGCACCTTCGTCGCGCAGTACGCGCACGTTGGGCCGTAATGCCGGAGCAGCCACGCGCGCGTGTCGGCTTGCGCGCCGCGCGTCGTTGGGTGCGAGGTCAGCTCGTGAGCCCGTTCGCTTTTGGCCGCCGCACCGCGACCCTTACCGCCGCGACCGCCGCGCGCACCCCGGCGGCGCGAGGATGATTTCTTTCGCATACATGAAAACCTATCGCGGTGCACCGAATCGGGCCCGACCGAGGTCTGGCGAAACCTCGAGGGCGACATAGACTTCGGCGTGAAGATGTCCGCGTTATGGAGGCCGTTCGTGCACTCCTGGCTGAGACCGACCGTGGCAGTCGCGTTCAGCATTGCATCCTTGTGCGACGCTGCGCGCGCGGCCGCCCAGGTGCCACGCGACTCGGCGGTGGCGGCGACGCTCACCGGCACGTTCCGCGATCGCGCCGGCGCGCCGGTCCGCGGCGCTCGCGTGACGATCGCGTCCGGTGCTCTTGTCGCCATTTCCGACAGCGTGGGACATTTCGTCGTTCATGGTCTGACACCGGCGGCGACCGAATTCACTGTCCATCGAATTGGCTACGAACCGGGCCGCGTCACGCTCAACCTCCGGCCCGGCGAGGCGCTCGATGTCGATTTCACACTTGTCGATGCAGCCGTCGAGTTGCCCGCGGTGGAGTCGAACGCGACGAACACGTGGCTGAAGAAGTTCAACGATCATCGGGCGTCGCAGGGAGGCGGCCACTTCTTCACGCGCGAAGACATCGAGAAGGCGAATCCCAGACAGTTGAGCGACATGCTTCGCTCCATTCCGGGCCTTCAGCTCTCGGCGAAACCAGTGGGCCCACCGACCGTGCGCATGGCGCGCTCGAATCTGGGTGCGTTCGGTGATTGTCCGGTGCAGTACTGGGTCGACGGCATGCGCGCCACCGATTTCGAGCTCGACGACGTCGCGCCGCGTGAAGTCGAGGCCATCGAGGTGTATTCGGGGCCGGCAACGCTGCCGCCGGAATATCGTACGCGCATCGGGACGTCGTCGTGCGGTACCATCGCCATCTGGACGCGCATGCCGTGATCCGCGTTGCCCAGCGCGAGATCAACCTCCGACCAACGCGAGCTCAACGCAAACTCAATGGCGCGTTCGAATGCTGATCGCACCAGCCGCGTTTCCCTTCCCGTATTTGTACTGCGCTTCCGAGGCATTGTAGAAGTGAATCGATTCGACGGTCATCGCGGAGATGTTGCGTAGCTCCGTCGCGTCGCCGTAGAGTTGGTCATCGAGGTACACGTTCGGAAGCGCATTCGGCGAGCCCGGCTGAAGATCAACTTTGCCCCGGCTCACCAGGAACATAGGCCGCAGCCTATAGATCACCTCGAACGCGTTCATGGCGTGCGACGAGTCGATCTCGGTTCGCGAGATCGTCGACAGATCGGAGACGACGGCGCCGGCGCCGCGATGGCCCGTGCACGCCATCGCGACGGCGCACGACAGCGCGGCGAATAAAGCAGCGAATGACGCGCGAGCTGCGACTCTTCGTTCGGTCATCGAGCGCTCCGATCGAGACGGGCTGGGCGGCTGAGCGATCGCTCAACCGCCCAGCCGCCACCACAGTACCGCGCGCGTGCGCGAATCGTGCCGATCGTTCTTCAGGGTTGCGGGGTGATGTTGCCGCCGCGGGCAGCGGCTTCGCCGGACGGAATTGGAAGCGCCCGGATCAAGGCGTCATTGCTGTGCGTCGGGTCGGACGAGACCGACGGCATTCCCGGCTGCGTCACGTACGCACGATTGAACGCGCTGTACTCGCGGAGCGCCGTTAGATAGTACGGTCCTTCGTACACCAACGAGTACCGCATCTCGTACAGGATCTGCTGCCGTGCGGCTGCGACACTCGCGAAGGTCGGTAACGCCGCGAGTCCACCTTCGCCGACGTGCACGGCGTTCACGTCCGCCGTCGCCGCGGCCAGATTTCCCGATTCCGCTTCAGCCTGCGCGCGGAACAGGTACCAGTCCGCGGCGCGACGCAGCGCAATGGGGCGTGTCAGGTTCGCGCCGATCGTCGGATCGGTGATCGGATCGCGGAAGGTGAGCTGCAGACCGCTCACGCTCGACGACGGCGTCGCCGCGGTCACGATCTTCGCTGCCCGCTTGTCGCCGGCCTGAATCGAGCTCACGAAATTGTTCGTGAGGAAAATGTGATTGTCGACGAGCGGGCTCGTGAAGGACTCCGGCGCGCTCGGGTTGTACTGATAGTAAGGGCCGAACTGAAGCTGCGTCGCCGACGGCGCGGCACCGAGGCTGCCGATCGCGGTGTTCAGCGCCGTGATCGCCGTCGCGAAACACGTCGTACACGGCGACTGGTGATCGAGTCCACGCATCACTTCGACTTCACCTTTCAAACCGCGGTTGAATCGCGCGAAGGTGGCCGTCGTCGTGAAATCGCCGCTTTGCGTGTAGCCGCTCGGCAGCGTGAACGGGAACGACGCGCTGACGCCGGCCGACGTGAGCTGCGCGAAGGCCGAGTCGAGCAGCGCCGAGGTGTACGCGAGCACGGCCGTCTTCGTGCGAATCGGATCGTTGACCGACGGATTCGGTCCCTGGATCACTTCGCCGACCGTATCACGCAACTGCACTTCACGGAGATACTCGAGCGCGGCGAGCGTGCGGACGAAACCCGCGGTCGCCGACTGATCGCCGGCGCTGAGCGTGGTGAACGACGGGCTCGCGAGGAGTTGCTGCACGGTGCGCACGATCTGATAGTTGCCGGTCCATCCGGCCGCACCGATGAAATCCGAGTTGTCGATCGGCACGTTGATCAACTCGTTGATGAAGCGCGGCTCGTTCGGATCGATGCGCACCGTGTTGCGCGCCATCGTCTCTGGAAAGAGCAGATACACGAAGGTCGAGCCGACCGCGCGATCGTCGGCGATGATCCCCGTGACGAGATTCTGGATCGGCTGCGCGGTGCCGGCGACGAGGTTGTCCACGCTCGGCGCCGACAGTCCCTCATTACACGCGGCGGTGAAGACGAGAGTCGCCATCAGCGCCCGAAGAGTCTGTTTCTTCACGACGGAATTCCTCTCAGAAGTTTCAGAAGTTTCAGAAGTTTCGGAAGTTTCAGAAGTTGGCGTTGACGGAGAGCATGAACTGCCGGCTCGGTGGGTACGGAGCGAGATCCCACAGGCGGCTCAGTGGAGAGTTGCTGAAGTTCGACACTTCGGGATCGAGACCTCGATAGTGCGTCCACGTCCACAGGTTGCGTCCGCTCAGCTCGATGCGTGCGTCCTTGGCGGTGCCGCGGAACAACGTATTCGTGAGTCGTGAATTCAATCCGACGCTGAGCGTCAGCTCGCGCAGCTTTGCGAAACTGGCATGCTCGAGGAACGATGGAAAACCCTTCGCGTAGTTCGCCTGATCGGCGTTGTTCATCGCGGTGTCGGCCAGGTTGCCGCCGGCGATCGCGCTCTGGCCATTCACGCCGTTCTCGGGATACGTCTGGCTCAGATCCGCGAGGAAGCCACCATGTCTCCACTCGACCAGCGAGGACAGGCGGACGTTCCCGAACGTGAGATCGTTTCCGAAGCCCATCTCGAAATCGGGGCTCTCCGACCCGAAGAATGACTCGAGGCGATTGACGCCGGTGGAGTCGAAGCCGGTGAACGCCACGACTTCGTCCGGCGCATAGCCTACCTGCACCTTCGTGCGCGCGGTGCGCTCACCGAAGCCCGAGCCGGTGTAGAACGCCGGCACCGGCAGCGACGTCACGAGGCCACGGTTGTGCGAGAACGTTTCGTGCGACTGCCACGTGAACGCGCGCGTCTGAATCGGGATCATGTTGAGCCCAACCTCGATGCCGCTGTTCGTGAGCGACCCGCCGTTGATGACCTGACTGGTAAAGCCGCTGGACGGCGCGGGCGCCGCGGTGAGCACGAGACCGGTCGTGCGCTTCTTGTAGCCGGTGATCTCCGCCTGCGCGCGTCCGCCGAGCATCTGCAGATCGACGCCGCCTTCGGTTTCGCTCGTGACTTCGGGCTTGACGTTCGCCAGACCAATCTGCGCCGACGGCAACAGACCGACGATTCCGTTTTCGGCGATGGTGTTGAGGAAAGTGTATTTAAAGTTCACCGGCACGCGGTTGCCCGCCTGCCCGGTGGAGAGACGGAACTTCGCGTTGTCGAGGCCGAAGCGGCCCAGCGGCATGTTGTACGACACCGCGAACTTCGGGAAGGCATAGAATTTCGCGCTGTCGCCGTTCGTGCTCGAGCGCTCGCCGTTGATCGCGGCGGTGACCATCAGCCGCTCCTGCAACGTGAGGAACTCCTCCTGCGCGAAATACGAGAACGTCTTGGTCAGGCTATGCAGCTGCGTGACCGCGGTCTGCACGGCCGTCGCGAAGTTGGTGATTCCGGGGAAGAGACCTTGCCCGCGATCGACGTCCTGAACGAACGACTGATGCTCCTGCCGGAAGCCGGCCGACGTGCTGGCGGTGCCGAAGCGCATCGTGATCTTGTGAATGAGCGTGCCCTGCAAGTTCGCGTTCACCACGTCCGCGTTGCCATCGACGACGGAGCCCGGGAACGGACTGATGTTGCCGCTCTGCTCGACGTAGGTATTCGGCGGGGAATAGATGAACGAATGGTCGTTGTACGCGTCCACGCCGCCGAGCATGGTGAAGTTGAGCGCCTGGCGCTGCGTGGTGAGGATGCTCCAGTCAGCCTGGAGGTTGCCGATGAGGCGGAAGACGTCCTCAGGCGTGCGGACCGATTGCTCATCCTGCAGCACGTTCGCGCCGCCGGCGATGAAGGGATCCTTCACGAGCGCACCGGTCGTCGGATCGACGCGGCGCGGATCGAAGTACGTCGGCGTCGCACCCATGATGGTGTAGGGCGCGATGTTGTTGTTGTCGTTGCCGAAGATGCCGCGCTCGGTGAGCGTGTGCAGAATCTCCGTCGAGCCGGTGAGATTCAGCTTGCTGCCGATGAGCTGCGCGAGGTTCGTGCGGAGCGACTGCTTGCTGTATCCGCTGTTGACGGAAAGCCCGCCGTCGTGCTTCACCGTGCCCGACAGAAAGTACGACGTGCCCGAGCTCTGGAAGCCGCCGTGCAGGGACATGTTCGTCTCGTACGACAGGAGGTGATTGCCGTAGATGATCTCCTGCGGGTCGACGCAACCGGCATAGTCGGCCTGCGTGAGGTCGATGCCGAAATCGGCTTTCGCTTCGGCGACCGCCTGGTCGAACGTGAAGCAGCGCAAGTCGTATTTGTTCGCGAGCGTTTGGGTGCCGAGGCGCTGAATGATGTTGAACGACGGCGCGCCCGCCTGGCCCTTCTTCGTCGTGATGACGATGACACCGTTCGCGCCGCGCGAGCCGTAGATCGCGCCGGCCGACGGGCCCTTCAGGATCTGGATGTCCTGAATGTCCTCGGGGTTGAGATCGGCCACGCGGTTGACCATCTGGTCCTGATTGGACGTGATGCCGCCGCCGGCGCCCGTGATCGAGTTCAGACCGATCGACACCGCCGTGTTGTCGACGATGACGCCGTCGATCACATAGAGCGGCTGATAGTTGCCGTTGACGGTATTGCTGCCGCGAATCTGCACCTGCACGCCGCCGCCCGGTGCACCGGAATTTTGCGTGATGACGGCACCCGGCACCTTGCCTTGCAGCGCATTCTCGATGTTCGGCTGCGGCGCGCGCTGCAGCTCGGCGCTATTGACGATCGTCACCGCGTTCGCGGCGTTCTGCGTCGAGACCGACGTTGCCTGTCCGGTCACGACCACTTCGTCGAGCTGCAGCGGATCGCGACCGACGAGAATCGTGATCGTGTTCGCGGTGCTGGAGAGCAGCGCTGCCGTGCGACGAAAACCGATGCGGCGCACAACGAGTGTCTGCGCGCCGGCCGGTACCTTGTCGATGACGAACTGTCCTTCGGTGTTCGTGACGGCGGCGATCGTGGTGCCCTGCACCAGGACGGTCGCGGCCGGGATCGCGGTGCCGGCGCTGTCGCTGACCTGACCGCTCACGCGTCGTTGCGCCGACGCCGTGGCGCTCAACGCTGCGCTGAAGAATGCGGCGAGCAGAGATACGCTGAACCTTCTCACATCTCCTCCGTGATACGGATTGATGGGGGAAACGGCGCCGAATTCCGCACAGGGGTGTCGGACACGAGCGCACTGGACAACTTCCCTACACCAACCATGCAATACGACGAAAACGTTAACTAAGAACTCTTAATCACGATCGTAAATCGTTGTGGTACATCATCATCCGAGAGCGTACGATTCGCATGCATCTTTACACTTGTCTCGGCGCGCATCGCGTTCACCGCACCTTCTCGGTACGCTTTGCGCCACCCGGTGCGCACCGGCCGCGGATATTGACGCGATTCGCGGCAGAGGTACGCGAGTGTCACATTCGGCGGTGTATTTAAAGAATTCTCATCAAAGGAATGATCCCGTGCCGTTCGTCGCTCGGAACCGCCGGCGTCATCGGTGGGTAAGGGATTCGGGGTCGTCCATCGACCGACACGGAACGAGCATTTTCGGACAATGATCACTCGCACCGATCTCATCGACGTGCTCTTCGTCATCGTGCCGCATTCATTGCTGCTCGATGTCGCCGGTCCTGCCGAAGCGTTTCGTCTCGCCAATCAGCATCGCGAGCTCCACGGGTTGCCGCCGCGGTTTCGCCTCCGTTTCGCCGGGCCGCGCACCACACAGGAAACGTCGGTCGGCCTGGCGATCGCGGGACTGGAGCCGTTGCCGCACCATCTCTCGCCAGGGACGTGGGTCGTGGTCGTCGGTCAGCCCAGCGAACATCTGGGCGACGTCACGCCGGCCAAGATCGAGACTGTACGCTGGCTCCAATCGTCGCTCGCCGCGGCAGTGCGCGACGCTTCGAATGCGCATCGTTTGCTGACGATCTGCTCGGGAACGCTGCTCGCGGCGCGCGCCGGACTTCTCGATGGCCGGCGGTGCACCACCCATCATGCGGTGCTCGACACGCTCCGCGCCCTGGCGCCACGAGCCAAGGTGATCGAGAATCGCGTGTTCGTCATCGATGGCCCTGTCGCGTCGAGCGCGGGCATCACCGCGGGGATTGACGTCGCGCTGCATCTGATCGCCAACGAATGCGGCGAGGCGTTGGCGGCGAGCGTCGCCGAGGATATGGTCGTTTATCTTCGACGGTCGGATCGCGATCCGGAACGATCCCCGTTTCGACTGCATCGCCGGCACCTGCACGCCACGGTGCATCGCGTGCAGAACGCGATCACGGACGAGCCGGAACGCGACTGGAACATGGCGGCGCTCGCGCTGACCGGTCACACCACGGAGCGCCACTTGCTTCGCCTCTTTCTCGAGCACGCGGGCGTGTCACCCTTGCAGTACCTCCAGGCGATCCGGCTCGAGCGGGCGAAGCAGGCGCTCGAGCATGGAGCGAGTGTCACACACGCCGCGGCGGTCGCGGGATTCCGTTCGGATCTACAGATGCGGCGCGCGTGGAACAGACAGTGGGGCGGTTCACCGCGCGACGCGCTGAAAGTCGATCGCGCGACCAGCGTCTAGCAATCTCCACGCTCGAGCTACCAGACGCGCACGCGTGCGCCGGGCTCGATGTACAATCGCTGGCCCGGACCGACGCCGAACGCGTCATACCACGCGTCGAGATTTCGGACGGTATTCATCCGATAGGTTTCCGGCGCGTGATCGGTCGCGAGCTGTGCGCGCAGTGCCCTGTCGTTCATCGTCACACCGAACGATCGAGCGAACGCGATGAAGAATTCGCGATCGGCGCGACGCACGTACGCCGTGTCGGCACGCTTCGCCCCGAGCGATTGACGATACGCTTCGAACGCCGCGGTGAGGCCGGCGAGATCGGCCACGTTCTCCGTGCGCGTCAGGCGCCCGTTCACGTGCACGCCCGGCAGCGGTTCATAGGCAGAGAACTGTCGCACCAGCGGCCCCGCGGCGGTCTCGAAGTTCGCCGAGTCGGCCGCCGTCCACCACCGATGCATGCGGCCGTCCGGCAAATAGTCCGCGCCGAGCACGTCGACGAAGTGACTCACGTCGTGACCGATGAGCGCGCCGATCGCGCCGTATGCGGCGGCATCCGACGCGGTCGAATCGAACTTCGGCGGCTGAAGCAGCGCGGCGGCGAAGGTGTAGGCGTTCTGCTGGAATAGCAGAACGGCGGACACGAGATGCGGTCCCAGAACCCACTCGTGCGAATCGTAGGCGCTGCCCAGGCGCATCAATGCATGCCGGCGGCTTCGTTCCGCGACGCGCCGCAAATTGCCCGCGGCGTCTTTCGGATCGACGCGCAGATCGGTCCAGCGCTCCCACGTCTCGGGATAACCAATTCCGACGTACAAGGCATCGATCTTCTCGAGAGCAATTCGCCTGCTGTCGGGCGACAACCACGGAACGTTCGCCACGTGCCGGCGAAACGCCGCGGTCACGTTGCCGACAATGTCGCGAACGCGCGCTTTCTGGCGAGGCGAAAAGTAGCGTTCGGCGTATAGCTTGCCGACAGCGCCGGACAGCGCGTCTGCCGTCATCGCCAGCGCGCGCTCATCGCGCGTGCGCCGGTCGCCACGCAAATCGGCCGCGGCATCGGAGATCGCACGCGGCAACGCGTCGGCAACGTCGTCGATCGCGTGAAAACGGAGATAGTCCTTCCACGTGTCGAGCGGTCGCGAGGCCACGAGCGCCGCGACTCCCTTCACCGCCGTTGGCTGCCACGCGACGATCACTCGCTGTTTGCCGAGACCAGCGGCATCGAAGAACACGTCCCAATCGAAGCCCGGCGCCTGCCGCGCGAACTCCGAGCGCGACCACTCGTTGTCAGCGTTGCGATCGACCGCTGACGCCGGAAGCGTCGCATGCGACACGGCGATGGCCGTTTCGAGCGCCACCACCGAGTCGGCGCGCCGATCCGGATGATCGAATCCCGCGAGAGTCAGCGCGTGCGCGACGTAGGTCCGATAACGCGCGCGGCGCGCTTCGCCGGCGGAGTCCGTCGCCACGTATCGATCGCGATCGCCAAGGCCAAGGCCGCCCTGCACGAGAAAGGCTGTGTACGTGTGTTCGCCATGAATGCTGTGCTCGACGGAGAGGCCGAGGATCGAGCGAGACGCGAAGATGCCGATGTTGAGCGGGTCGACGTCGGCGCGCATGGTGGCGCCAAGGAAGCGGGTGAGCGCACGCTTGTCGTGGAGGGCAGCGATGCGCTCGAGCATCGGAGCCACCGCGCTGAGCCCTTTCGCGTCGATCGCATCGCGATCGAGAAGCGCCGCGCGAAAATCCGCGACCTGGCGAGCGAGCGAACCAGGTCGTGCCGTGCGCGCGTCGTTCAGCAGCGCGGCAATTTGTCGCGCGGTTTTCACGTCGATGTCATCGCGCACGCCCCAGCGGTCTCGCCCGGGTGGAATGACGGCCGAGCTGAGCCAGGCGCGATTGGCATAGGCGAAAAAGTCGTCGCCGGGTTTGACGGTCGTATCCCGCGTGCGCTCGGCTTGGAGCGGAGGCGCTTGCGCGTGAGCCGTTGCCGCAACCGGCACGCAGAGGCACGCGATGAGAGCAAGCGGAATGCGAAGGAGCATGTCGTCGACGCGCATATTCTCGCGAAGGTATCGGCCGTGCGCCTCGTTGTCGCAGCGTGGAATGACAGGTAACAATCATTTTCGGACACGAAACGCCGTCTTTTTTTTGCATCTCGGAACTCAAACGCGGTGCGCGAGGATTCCTGATAACCAATCGGAACTCGATACCTCGTCACTTTCTGGCCCTTGCGACCTTCTTTGCCGTTCGTGCCCACGCTCTACGGTGGGCCGAATCGCGCTATGCTCGCGGGGCTGCTGCTGCGAGCCGGCGCGATCGCCGCCGCTCAGACCGCGCCGCCGATCGCTCGGTACGTCCCACCGGTCCCCGACGCAACACATGTCTTCGTGCTCGATTCCGCGCACATCCTGTCGGCCGCGATGATCGCCGCGCTTCAAGACAGCAGCCGCGCGCTTCAGGCGGAGACCGGCGCCGATATCGCATGGGTGACGCTCCCGACACTCGGGGGCCGTCCGATCGAGGAAGCGGGATTGTACATCGGGCGCACGTGGCGTGTCGGATCGGCCGGCACACCGGGTGACCCGCTCCGCAACCGCGGCCTCGTCGTGCTGTATGTGCCGAACAAGGCCACGACCGCGGGGCCGAACTTCCGCGTCGAAGTCGGCAACGGCCTCGAAGGCACGATCACGGACTCGCGCTCGCGCGCGATCGCGAACGCCATGAGAGATTCCTTACGCCTGCGCCGTGTTGACGCCGCGTACCGGCTGGGCTGGGCCGCCGCCGCGAGCCTGGTTCGCGAGGATGCATTGCAGCAGCACGTCATCGCGGCCGCGCACTCGAAGCCGATGCCACACTTCGTGCAGCCGGCGCATCCGGCCAAGCCGCGCACGGCGCACAATTCCATGCCGAATTGGTATTGGTTCGCCGGATTTTTCGTGTTTTACATCGTTGCGCTTTTCTTGAACGACCCGAACAAAGCGAGTTCGAGGGATCGCGACTCGAGTAGCAGCGGCGACAGCGGTAGTGGAGGCGGCGGCGGCGACAGCGATTTCGGCGGCGGCGGCGGATTTTCGGGCGGCGGCTCGTCGGACACGATCTAGTGATAACCGTCGGCGCGTGGCTCCTTGCATGGTCGCTGATCCTCAGCGCGTTTGCCGTCTTGTCGTCAGCGGGAGGGCCGGCGGAGCTATCGCTCGGCGCGACGCTCATCAGACAGGTCGCCGCGGCGGTCGTGTGGACCGGACTGAGTCTCGTCATCGCCGCGTATCATCGGCGCGTGCGACGCACCACGACGAATCTCTGGCTCATCGCGGCGATGCATGTCCCTGGATTGTTTGCGGCGGCAGTGATCGCCGCCGCCGGCTCGATGTTCGTGCTACGAGCCGTGTCGCCGAACGTCCATCCCATCTTCTGGATGATGGTCGTGTTCTACCTCGACTTCGACGTCGGCGCGTACGCCGCGGTGATCGCGGTAACGGAAGTGGTCGAGCTTCGGCGCCGACTCGCCGCGCGCCAGCGGCAGGCGGAAAGTCTGGAACGATCGCTGGCCCGCGCGCGGCTCGACTTCCTCACCGCGCAGCTTCAACCGCACTTTCTCTTCAACTCACTCGGTGCGGTGTCGGAGCTCGCGTATCAGACACCGGCGGCGGCGACGCGTGTACTCCAGCAGCTCGCGTCCATTTTTCGCACGGCCCTCGCGACACGCGACGACGAGATCACCCTCGGCGAAGAGATCGCGGGGATCGAGCCATACTTGGACATTCAGCGTATTCGTTTCGCCGACTGGCTGCGCATCGAGTATCATGTCGACGACGCGGCGGTCGATTGTCTCGTTCCGCGCTTCGTGCTTCAGCCGCTCGTCGAGAATGCAATTCGACACGGTCTGAGCGGCCGCCGCGCCGCGGGCTCCATCGAAATCTCGGCGAAGGTCGATGCCTCTACGCTCATCGTCTCTGTCGCGGACGACGGCGTCGGCATGGATATGACGAGCTCGACGTCAGGCCGGCGGGGCATCGGTCTCGCCAACGTGCGCGACCGGCTGCGCATTCTGTATTCCGACGCGCACGACCTGCACCTGTCGCGCGGAAGCGCCGGCGGGACCGTCGTCCAACTGTGCATTCCGGCGCGGCGGCGTGAGGACCATCCGCGCGGCGCGACGCAGGACGTCGCGGTGATCGATGCGCACGAGGCTCGCACCATTCGCCTCCCGCGCGCGTTGCGGAATCCGTTCGTCATGCAGCCATTGCTCTGGGCGATGGGCGGACTGTTCTGGACTCAGCAGACGTACATGTATAACGAGCTCCAGGTGCCGAGGCTCAACCTCACGTGGCTTGGCATCGCACGGCTGGACATGACGTTCGCGGCAATCTGGGCGCTTCTCACACCGTGCGTGATGTTCCTGGCGCGGCGCGTTCCGCTTCGACGAAACGGTCTGTGGTGGCGCGTCTGCCTCTACGTCGTCGGCGCGGCGGTCATCGACATCGGCGACACGATGCTGTGGCGTCGGGCCGTGTCAGCTACGGACCCGTTCCCTGCTCCCTCGTACCAGTTGCAGTTGGTCGTCGGCATGCTCATCATCGGGATCACGGTCGCGTTCGCACATCGATCGGTGTTCGCGGCGTGGATGCGCCAGCGCGAAGAGGCGGCAGCGCTGTTGCGCGCGGAACTGGATGACGCACAAACCCGCGCGACGAAATTGCAATCAGTGCCGCCGGTGCTGCTGGAATCGCTCGACAGCATCGCCGTGTCGGCGCGGGGTGATCCGGGATTGACGGAACGACAACTCACGCGGTTGGCCGACTACGTTCGACTCGCCCTCGAGTGCACGGACGCGCGTGGCGTCACACCCGATCGCCAGCGCGCACTCGATGGATCGCTGACCGAGCTGTACCAAGCCCTCGGCACACGCTCACGATCGCGCTGCTAGACGCGTCATCAAGTGGCGTACGTCGCGTGTGAGGTCTTCGATCGCCTGCGCGAAGATCGCGGACTCGCCCAGCTCATACGATGTCGGGCTCCACTGAATGACGAGCGTCGATGCCAAGGCAAGCGCACCACGAGGTGACGCCAGGCGCTTGTCCCGCTCGGCCGGCGGCGTGATGCGCCACCACTTGTCCTTGCCATACGTGATGCGGCCGATGCGATACGTCCCATCCTTTCGCGCATCGAAGTCCTTTGGCGTGCCGGGAAAGCCCGTGAACCCGCGCTCACCGGTCGCCGACAGAATCACGTTCACCGTGAAATGCCCGGCTGTCCTGGCGCTGGGTTGAAACCACAGGAAGACAAACCCGGGACGTTCCGGCTCGGGCCACCGCAGGACGAAGCTGCTGGATTTCGGAAGGTTCGGCAGTGAGTGGTCGAGGGGACGAACATGCGGGAGAGCGACTTTCCAGCGTTTCCGCAGCGCGCGCATGAAGCGTGGAAAGATCCCTTTGGTCGTCGTTCGTGGGTCGATTGCGGACGGCATCATTCAGCGATCGTGGCGTCGTCGCCGCTGTCTGAACAGCGCGGCGGGACGAGCCGTTCGCAGGCCGTGACGAATCGAGTCGTCGCGGAACGGCGTGGCCAGATTCTGCCGGCAATGCGGCCGACCGGAATAGCCGGTTATTATAAAATTCTAATAACGCGCAGTTCGCGCGACGTTCGCATCGACCTCGTGCCTTATTTCGATCTAGCGCTGCACTGATTCGAGACGCCGCAGTTCGATCGTCGCTGGGAACTCCCTCATGTACCTCAGGGTTCGCGAAAACACCGGTCCACTCACGGGCCGATCTTCACCTGAGGAGAAGCAGCATGACCTTGCGAGCCACGCTCGCCGCAGCAGCTCTTTCGTTTTGCGCGGTTGCTTCTCAGTCCGATCAGAATTCGTCCGCTCTCATCACGTCTCCCACAATCTCGCGAGCTCGAATCCGGCCATTCTCTCGCAGCTTCCGGCGACGGTCACACTCGCCGCCGGGAACGATCGCGTAAGTGTCGGCCTCACGGTTCCCGTCGTCTCGTCGACGACCACCGTTACGGTGACGGCGTCAGGTGCCGGCGTATCGGTGTCGGCGAACCTCACGTTGCTTCCTCCTGGATCGCCGGCGCCGGCGAAGATGATCGACACGATCTTCGCCTCGCCGCTCACGGTCTCGGCCGGCACGTCGTCGACGGCGACGATCAAGCTCACGTCGCCGGCGCCGGTTGGTGGTCTTGTCGTCGGTCTCGAGACGAACCTCCCGAGCTCGGCGACGATGCCCGCGTCGGTGACGTTCGCCGAGGGAACGACCATCGCGACGGTGCCAATCACGACGTTCGTCGGATTTCCCAACAGCACGACGACGGTCGAGTTGACAGCGATGGCGGGCGCCACCCTCGTGCACAACGGGATCAACGTCGTCACCGGCAGCGTCACTCAGCCCTTGGGGCTTGGACCGACGACGCTGAACGCGCCACTCGTCAACGGTTTCGCGACCGTGACCGGCGGTAGCACGTTGACCGGAACGGTATCACTCAGCGGACCGGCGCCGAGTGGCGGTGCGGTCATCACGTTGGTGAGCACCGACACGACCGTCGCGACCGTCGCGCCAAGCGTCGTGATTCCGGCCGGCGCCACGTCGGCCAGCTTCGGCATCATGACGAAGTCGGTCTCGGTTGTGTCGTCGTCGAACATTGGCGGTGGGTACGCCGGCGGGTTCAATGTCGCGACGCTCGTGGTGAACCCGGCATCGTCGACCACGACGCCACCGCCGGCGCCGACGTCGATTGGTACGCCGACGCTCATCAGTCCGGCGGCCGACGCGCGCTTCGCGCCCGGCACGTCGATCACCTTCGACTGGAGCGACGTCAGCGGCGCGACCACATACACGATTCAGATCAGCGACAACGACAAGTTCACGTCGACGCTGGTGAATCAGACGCTCACGACCTCGCAGTTCACGATCTCGACGCTGCCGACCAAGACGTTGTGGTGGCGCGTGCGGGCCAGCTCCAGCAGCGCGACGGGAAGCTTCACGACGTCCCGTCGGTTCGAGTTGAAGTAGCGAAGTAGCACCGTCTTCTCGCCCGGGAAATCCCTCGGGCGATTCCAATATTCCTATCGAGAGGTCGTCATGCGGGTCATGTCCACGCGGCATCTGGCAACAGCACTCCTGCTCGCGGCGGTCGCGGGCTGCTCCGACGTGACGGCCCCTCCGTCGGGAGCTCTTGCGCCCAACAATGCGAAGGGAGTGGCAGGTGGTGGTGGTGGTGGTGGTGGCGGCGGCGGCGGGTCCGTGACGCTCGCCGACGTGTCGGGGACGTGGACGGGGTCGTACACCCCGAGCAACTCGGCCGGAACGGCGCTCGCCGGCGCCGCGCCCAGACCGTTCACGCTCCACGTGACGCAGGATGCCGCGGGAAATCTCGGCGGAGTCGAATGCGTGTTCACGAGCACGAATTGCGTGCTCGGCGTCGGCGGCAAGATCGACTCGAAGGGCCAGCTGACGCTGTTATTCAACTTCTCTTATAAGGGCACGCCGTCGACCGTCATCTGCGCGGACGGTTCGACGGCACTTGCGATCACGTCGCCCGGGGCGGTGGCCACCGACACGGGGTTCTTCATTTACTCAGCGAATCGCTGTCCCGTGATCTAGCGCGGCGCTATGTCCGAGCATGATTCATCCAGCGGGCGATACCCGCCAGTCGCGCACCCAGCGACTGGCGGGTATCGTTGCATTGGCGCTCCTCCTCCGCGCGCAAGCTCCGCGCGCAAGCTCAGCGCGCAAGCTCAGCGCGCAAGCTTAGCGCGCAACTTCGGCGCGCAGCTGCATGTGGTACGACGCGCCCGCACCCGAGAGCGCGACAGCGCCCTGCTGCTTTGCATTCGCGGTGTCGAGCGTCGCCGTCGTCTGGCCGCTCAGCACGTTACACGACACGACGCAACGAAGTGCTCTCCAGTGCACCGTACCGTCGTCGTTCGCGATCACCAGCTCGGAACTGCCGAGCCAGCGCCCACCCGCCGCGGTGAGCGCCGACATCGCGATCTTCAATTGGTTCGCGAGTGGCGACGAGGTGTTCGTGAGCGCACGCGTCGACGCATCAGCCGCGGCCTTCTCTTCCGCGTCATGCACCGCGCCGGTGAGCACCGACACGAGCACGCGAACCGAGTCGCCCGGTTCGAGACTCAGATCGGCGAGCGGGCGGGCCCCGAGCGCCTCGTCTTCGTGAATGCGCAAATGCCCCCGAGCGGGCAACTCGAGCATCGACGCGGCGGCGTGTGGTCCGGCGATCGAGACCAGGAAGTACGGTTGGTCGACGGAATCCGTCTGCGCGCGCGGCTCGGTGAGCGCGGCGGCATGGAGCGTGGCGATCGACAGACGAACCTTGGCCGCCGATGGCCGAGGGGGCGTCGAGAAGGCCGCGATGAGCGCGACGAACGGCGCGAGGACGGGTGCGAACCGGAGGCCAGGATTTGGGAACATGGCAGCTCGAAGGTAGAGGGTGAACACGACAAGTCACAGCGGTTCGCCGATGGTTCCTTGAGGCGCACCCTTCCTTATATAGAAGGTCAGTCCGGTGGCGACTTTTCCGTTGGCCGGAGCCGAATGATTCGCGACGGCTGCCGGCGCTGCGCCGGATCGTCATAGATGAGCACCAGTTGTTCGCCGGTTTCGCGACTCACGCCGAACACGGTCAAGAGCGGTCGCACCTGAATGTCCGAGGTCGTGCCAATTCGGTCGCCTGTGACCTGCGGCAGCGTGGTCACGGAATAGCTCACCGATCGGACATCCAGCTCCCGTGGAATGTCGATGTCGGCGCGCTCGATCGCGGCTGTCGCGGAGACAGGGTATGGGCTCGTCGCGATCGCTCGATTGCATGCCGTTCCGGCAACGAGGAGTGCGATGAGCGCTGTACATCTTGTCATCAGGATCGGCTCGAGGGCTTGTCTCGACTGAACCCGAGTGGCGAACGGTATGTTCCGAGCGAGCGAGAACCGTGCGCGCGCGAATGCGCATGAGAATGCTACTGTTCCTGGGTGCAAACCATGCAACCCGTGCAACGCGTGCGAACATGATCGTGTGGATCGACGCCGACGCGGCGCCGCGCGACGTCAAGGAGATCTGTCTCCGGGCGTCGGACCGGTTGAAGCTCGAGACGATTCTCGTCGCGAATCAGCGGTTGCAGATTCCGCCGGGCTACACGCATGCATCGGCGGTGCGCGTCGATGGCGGTCCCGACGTCGCCGACGCATATATCGCCGAGCATGCGGTGGCGGGCGACGTCGCGATCACGGCGGATATCCCGCTCGCGGCGCTGCTCGTTCCTAAAGGCGTGATTGTCCTTGATCCGCGCGGTGACGAATACACCGCGGAGAGTATCGGCGAGCGCCTGTCGGTGCGGAACTTCATGGATGCGTTGCGCAGCACCGGCGTCGAGACAGGCGGGCATGCGGCGTATGGGGCGCGGGACAAGCAGCGATTCGCCAATGCGCTGGATCGGGCGCTGACACGGGGGCGGCGATAGGCGTCCTGCGGCAGCCGCGGCAGCTTACGGCGTGTTTAGTGTTTTATAAATATCTGCTTCAGGTCAATTGATAGCGGCTGTGTCGCGCCTGGCGGGTACCACGTCAACGTGTCGCACATCTCGCGCCTGGGATGGTCGCGCGTGTACACGTGTATGACCTCGCCCTCCGGATCGACCACCCAGTACTCGGCGATGCCGCCTTCGTCGACGTATACGCGGGGCTTTACCTGGAAGTCACGCCGTCGAGTCGAGGGTGACAGGATCTCGACGACGAGCGAGGGAGTCGGCGCACTCTCCCAATCCTTGTCGTTGCCGGCGGCGGCCGGATGCGGCAACCGCACCATGAGATCAGGCTCGACCTCGACCTCTTCGCCAATGCGGAACACGGAGCGGGGATGGTAGACGAACCCAAGTCCCTGCGCAGCCACATACGGGTCGAGCACGCGCGTGAGTCGCGCGGCGATGGTTTCATGCGCGTCGCCGGGTGCGGGCGTCACGTAGAGAACTCCGTGCACCAGCTCGTACTTGTTGCCGTCGTCGGGCAGGCTGTGGACTTCCGCGAGCGTCCAGATCTTGGTCGCCGTTGTCATGATTCAGCGTACGCTCGGCGGCGGGGCCGAGTCAATGGTCCGGTTGCCTGCAATAGGCTCATCGCGCGCCCGCAGCCGGCCGATTCGGCGACGCCGCCCGCGGCAGCAGATCGAGCGCCTTTCTGCCGAGCGTATCAAAGAGTGTGAAAGTCGCGGTCGACGCTCCGACCGCGTCGACGGTGCCCTGCCGCGGCACCGCGGCCCGCATGTCGAACACGTCCGCGGTCAATCGCACCTGCCCGCGCACGTCGGCAATGCGACCGGTGACGACGTACCGCGCATGAAAGCGCTTTGCCGCGGCGCGCAACGCGTCGTCGGACTCTGTATCGAGATGCGTCTGCCGCGCATACGCCACGACCTCGCGGGGATCGGCCACCGAAGTCACTTCCGGAACGGACAGCTTGGCGGCAAGAATGTTCACCGCCTCGTCCTGAAAAAACGCGAAGTCGGCACTTCCAACATGTGTGAACGGCAGCACCACGATCGTGCTGCGCGTGTCGACGGACGCAGTGGATGACAGCCGGAGGACCGCGGCGGCGATGCCGACGGCCGCGACGATCGCCAACGCCACCACCCAGGTGGTGAATTTCCGCGGCGCGCCAGCCGGTCGCGGCGTCATGGCGACAGCAGCCGGAGCAACGGGAGCAACAGGAGCAACATGCGCGACCGCCGGCGCAACGACCGGCATCGCCGATGGCAACGCGCCCGAGGTGTGCGTGAGGACGCGCGCACGGAGTAATGCGACGAGCCGTCGCGTCTCGGGTGACGGCTCCATCTCGAAATCACGGTCCAGCGCCGTCGCGAATTCGCTGTACGCCTGCGCAAGACCGAGTCGATCGCCCGCGCGATCGAGCAGCGCGAGCAGTCGCCGCAGCGCCGGCTCGTCCAACCGATCGAGATCGAACGCCTGACGCGCGCGTCGCAACGCCGTCGGAAGATCCTTGGCATCCTCAGCACGCTTCGCGAGCGCCCAGGCCGCCGCGCACGCCTGCTTCCGAAGCCGGAGCCGCTCGCGCTCGACCCAGTTCTCGAACTCCGACGCGCCGGAGAGGACGAAGCCGTCGAGAAACTCGCCCGCGTACAACTGCATCGCACGATCGACGTCACCGGCGGCGATCGCCGCGTCGAACTCCGCCGCGTCGCACCGCAGTCGGTCCGGCGCCACGCCGACCTCCTCCTTTCCCCGGCTCACGATGGCGTCGACCGCAAGCTCGCCGCGCAGAAAGGAGATGCTCCGGTTGAGCGCATTGCGCGCGTTCGTTTCTGTCATCTCGGGCCAGAACACACCGAGCAGCGCGTCTCGGCGCCGGAGACGCCCCTGAGGACTCATCGCGAGGTAGGCGAGCAGCGCCAGCCGCTTCGGCTGCGCGAGAACCGCCGAAATCTCGCCTCCGGTGGGGTCTCGGAGGTCGAGACCACCCAGCAAAACGAGCCGAAGTGGCTCCGCGCGCGAAATTTCCGCCGCTGATTGGCTCAGGTTCGTCACAGGTTCGAGTCGAGTTGGGACCAGGGGAGCGCGGACCGGCACAGTTCCGCATCCACCAGCCGGAGTTCTTCATGACCATGCTCGCTCGTCGTTCCCGCTTCGTTGCGCCCGCCGCCCATCGCGCGCCCGCAACGTTGTCGCCCGTCATCATTGGAAGCGCGACGGCGCTTCCGCCGCATCGATACCGGCAGAGCGAGCTGTCGGAGATCGTACAGGCCGCCGTGCCCGCCGGGATGCAGCGCGACGGCAGGCTTCGCCGCTTCTTCGATTCCGTGCAGGTCGACGAGCGCTACTTCGTCGTGCCGCCGGAGCGCGTCATCCACCTGAAAGGCTTCAAGGAACGCAACGACCTCTATATAGAAGCGGCGCTCGAGCTGAGCGAACGCGTCCTGATCGACGCGCTGGCGAACGCCGGGATGGCGCCGGCCGACATCGGCATGCTGGCGACGACGAGCGTCACGGGGATCGCGGTGCCGTCGCTCGATGCGCGGTTGATGAATCGCATCGACCTGCCGCATTCGCTCGTGCGGATGCCGCTGTTCGGACTCGGTTGTCTGGGCGGCGCGGCCGGCGTAGCGCGCGTCAGCGATTGGCTGCGCGGCAATCCCGACCAGATCGCCGTGCTGCTGTCCGTCGAAACGTGCTCGCTCGCGTTCCAGCTCGACGCGCAGATCGGCAACCTCGTGTCGATCGGACTGTTCGGCGACGGCGCGGCGGCGATCGTCATGGCCGGCGCGCGTCATCCGCTTGCACGCTCGGGCGCAACCGCCGGCGGCGGACGCGCACGCGTGATCGGCGCCCGGTCGACGTTCTTCCCCGCCACCGAACGCGTGATGGGATGGGACATCGGCGACAACGGCTTCACGCCGGTGCTGAGCGCGAACGTTCCGACCATCGTTCGCGATCACGCGCCGGCCGCCGTGAATGCGCTGCTCAAAAAACACGGCGTCGATCGCGACGACGTCGCGCACTGGGTCATGCATCCCGGCGGTCCCAAGGTGATCGACGCGATGGAATCGGCGCTCGATCTCGAGGCGGGCGCGCTCGAACCGACACGCCGGCATCTCCAGCGCGTCGGCAATCTCTCCTCGGCGTCGGTGCTGTTCATTCTCGACGAGCACCGGCGGCGCATCGCCGCGGGTGAACGCCCCGGCGGCTACGGCGTCATGATGGCGATGGGCCCCGCATTCTGCGCGGAAGTCGTATTGCTCGACTTCGACGCCGCCGACGTGGAGGACGATCAATGAACCCCCTCCAGTTTGCGTTCACCGCGCTGGTGCTCGCGGTCGCCATGCAGCGCCTGTGGGAAGTCCGACGGAGCGCGAAGCATCAGCGAACGCTCATCGCGCTCGGAGCACGCGAGCACGCGCACGAACAGCTCGCGTGGATGCGCGTGCTTCACGCCGGATGGCTGGCGGCGACGCTGATCGAAGCGTGGCTCGTTCCGCGCGACGTGCCGACGGCGGTGATGCTGATCGCCGCCGTCGCATTCGCCGCCGGCCAGACGCTTCGCGCGCTCGCGATGCACGCGCTCGGTCCGCGCTGGACGATCAGCGTCATCACGTTGCCCGGCGAGCCCGCGATCGCGAAGGGAATCTTTAGACATCTTCGACACCCGAATTACCTCGGCGTATGTCTCGAGCTGCTGGCGCTGCCGGTGATCGGCGGCGCGTACGTCACGGCGATCGTCGCCTCGATCGCCAACGGCGTGCTTCTCTTCTTTCGCATTCGCGCCGAGGAAGCGGCATTGCGCTGCGACAGCCTGTACGAATCCACGTTGGGTGACAAACCGCGTTTCATTCCGGGAGTGATGCCATGAGCCAGTATGACAATTCCATCGCCGTGATCGGCGGCGGTCCCGTCGGTCTCGTATTCGCCCTCTGCGCCCACGCGCGCGGACTGCGGCCGCTCGTGATCGAGCGGCGCACGTCGGCGCGATCTGAATCGCGCGCGATCGGCATTCATCCGCCGTCGCTCGAGCTGCTCGATCGCCTCGGCCTCGCCGACCGTTTTCTCGCCCGCGGCATTCTCGTGCGCCGCGGTCTTGCGTTCGGCACGCGCGGCGTCGTCGGGGCGATCAACTTTCAGTGGTTGTCCGGCCGCCACAAGTACGTGCTCGCGCTGCCGCAGCAGGACACGGAAACACTGCTTCGCGAAGCGCTCATGGAACGCGTGCCCGATGCACTGCTCCGCGGCCGAACGTTGACGGGACTCACACAAACCGCCGCCGACGTCGAGCTCGAGATCACCGACGTGCACGGCAGCATCCGCCACGTGCGCGCCAGCGCCGCGGTCGCATGCGATGGCAAGTATGGACCAACGCGCGCACTGTGCGGACTGTCCTACACCGGCGGCGCCTACGAAGGCGCTTACGCCATGGGCGACTTTCCGGACACGACCGCGCTCGGCGAGCAGGGCGCGGTGTATCTGACGCCGGCGGGCCTCGTCGAATCGTTCCCGCTGCCGGAAGGCTATCGGCGCTGGGTCGTTCGCCGCGACGACGACGCGTGCGGCTTGCCGACCGCCGATGAAGTCGCGAACGTCGTACGCGCGCGTACCGGTCATGTCGTGTCGCCTCCCGACGCCCGTGCGGTCAGCGGTTTTCGCGCCGAGCATTGGCTTGCGTCGGACCTCTCGGCCGGGCGCGTGGCGTTCGTCGGCGATGCGGCGCACGTGATCAGCCCCATCGGCGGCCAGGGTATGAACGTCGGCTGGCTCGGCGCCGAGGACGTCGCGAAGACGATGGCGTCGTCGCTGCGGCGCGGCACCAATCTCGAAACGGCGCTCACGCGCAGCTCGGCGCGCCGGCGGCGTGTCGTCGGTGCCGCACGCCGGCGTGCGGAGCTCAACATGTGGATCGGCCGTCCGACGGCGCGGCCGGAGCGGCGTGAGCGCGTCGTCGGATTGCTGCTGCGCGGGCTTGCGGGGCGAATCTTCGCACGATCGGTGACGATGCGAGGGCTCCAGTTCGGGGTGTGATTAGAGAACACTTATACTCCCGGCCGACGCCGAAGCTAACCCTTCGGCTCGAGGAGCCGATCGAACGGTGCGTACCCACGCAGCGGCGTCGTGTCCGGGAACCAATGCAGGCGCCACCAGATGCCCCAGCCGATCCCCTGCGCGAACGCGTCCTGCAGCAGCGCCACCGCCTCGGCCTTGTGTCCGAGTCCGGCCGCGATGAATGCGCGCTCCTGCGTCGGCGCGCCGAGGAGTCCGGGATCCGTCATGCGCTCGAGCTGGTGCATGCGGCGCACGGCTTCGACTGTGTCGCCGGCGCGAGCCGCGATACGGCCCGCGAGTCCAATGACCGGCGACGCACTCGTGTCGACGAGCATCGGCGCGAGTGTCTCACCGGCGCGCTTGTAGTCGGCCAGCGCGTAGTAGGCGAGCGCCTTGCGGTACACCATGCGGCGATCGGTCACGGGATGGGAATTGAACCAGTCGATCGCGTCGCGCACGAGCTGCTGTCCGAGCTTGTCGTGCCCGTGGGCCATGAGCTCCTGGCCGGCTTGCATGACGAGATCGCCATAGAAGTCATAGGACCCGGAGCGCGACGGCAGCGTCCGCGCCGTATTCAGGATGTCGCGAATGTGCGCCGAGTCGCCGTCCCACGACGCGGCGATCAATTCGGCGCGCGCGGTCGACATCACGTCGGGCGCCAGGCGGTGCAACTGATTCGCCGCCTCGATGTTCCCCGCGCGGTCGCCGAGGTAGTGGTCGATCGACGCGATGATCTCCCAGCGCGACGCGTCGTCCTCGGGAGGAATCCGCTTGCCGTTCGCATCGCGCGACGGCGGCATCGTCCGCAGAAGCCGCAACGCTTCGCGGGGGCGGTTCTGATCCATGAGGATGCGCGGCAACGAATCGGCCGGAGGCGCCTCCGGCGCGATGGCAACCAATCGCCGTAACGCTTCTATGATCTCCGGCACGCGGCCGAGATGCTTGGCAACGACGTAGTCGTACAGCGCGCGCTCGAAGTTCGAGAGCTGATCCATGTGCGGCGCGAGTGCGTGCATGGTGCTGTCGCCGATGACCCGCGAGCGCGGGTAATAGGTCGAGCGATAGTTGTCCTGCACGAATTGCGTCTGCCACAGACGCGCTTGGTAGTACGTCGAGTCGAGCGCGACGGCGCGATCGATGTGCGTCATCGCCACCCCGCGCTTCACTGAATCCGCCGCGCGCAGCTCGAGCCCGGTCGCGAGCTCACGCGCCGCGGCGAACTTCGGCGCGTCGACAAGCGGCAGCGCCGCCGGGCCCAACGATGGCTCGGTCACGATGGTGAGGAGCGCGAACACGGGATCGAGCGCCGCGCGCACGGTGGAATCCGGCGCACTGCGGCGCAGGTCGATCGGACGCATGGCGCGAACGAGGTCGCCCGAGCGCGCATCGAGAATTCGAAAACGCAACCGCACACTGTCGGCGCCGTGTGCTTCGGCGGTCGTGACGAGCAGCGTACGTGCACCAGCCTTGCTCGCTCGCGAACGGGCGGCCGCATCGTCAGGAAGACTCGACGCGACTTCGACCCGACGAACCGAGGGCAGCGATTCGACGGTGCGCGCGACGAGATCGTTCGCCTGTGCGGTCGCCGCGACGAGCACCGCGTCGCGCGACTCCACCGGCGTCGATGCGACCAGCACGCGCGACGCATCGAGCTCGGCGGGACTTCCCATGCTGTCGCGCATGACGTACACCGCCGCCCCGGCGGCCACGACGATGACGGCCGCGCACGCGCCGATGACGACCGCCCGGCGCAGCGGCGCTTTCCGCGAATCACGCGGGGCGGACAATGTATTGACGTCAATGTTTCCAAGTGCATCCAACACCGCCCGCGCGTTCGCTGGGCGTTGCGCGCGGTCCTTGGCGAGGCAGCTCGTGACGAGCGCCGCCAAACCGCGCGGGATCTCCGGGCAGCAGGATTCGATCGGCGCCGGATGTTCGGTGATGTGCGCCGCCATCAACTCGTGCGGCGTGCGCGCGTCGAACGGATAACGGCCGGCCAGCATCTCGTACATCGTGAGCCCAAGCGCGTAGAGATCGGCCCGATGATCGGTCGTCGGATCGCCGAGCGCTTGCTCGGGCGCCATGTAGGCCGGCGTGCCGAGCGAGGTGCCGAGCAGCGTCAGGTTGGTGACGGCGCCATTCGATCCGTTGTCGAGAGAATGCTCGGCGCCGCTCCGCGCGGCGCTGATGGCCTTGGCGACGCCGAAGTCCGTGACCACCGCCGTCGCGCCGGAAAGCAGAATGTTCTCCGGCTTGATGTCCCGATGCACGACGCCGTTCTCGTGCGCGTAGCTCAGCGCGCGCGCCACGTCCGTCGCAATCGCGACAGTTTGCGTTACCGATAGCCGCGGAGTACGCCGCAGCAGATCGCGCAGCGACTCGCCGGCGACGAACGGCATGGTATAGAACGGCACACCGTCCGAGATTCCGGCACTCAACACGGGAACGATGTTCGCCTGCTGCAGCCGCGCCGCCACACGAATCTCGCGAGCGAACCGATCGGCGCTGACACCGGCGGCGAACGCCGGCGGCAACACCTTGATCACGACGTCGCGCCCCAGGCTGCGTTCTTCCGCGAGAAAGACGTGCGACATTCCGCCGCCGCCAAGCTCGCGCTTGATGTCGTGGGTGGCGTCCAGAGCAACGCGCAGCCGCGAGACGAGTAGATCGGTCATTGCTGCTCCAGCGCGGCCAGCCGTCGCCGCGCCGCGGCGACTTGCGGTTGCAGCTCGGCATCGGCATCGCGCCAAAGCATTATGAATTGCTGATAATGGTGCGCGGCCTTCGCGCGATCGCCGGCTGCATCATACAGCTCGGCAAGGCGGCGCTCGGCCAACGCGCGATAGCGCGAATCCGGACTGATGCGCTGCGGGTACGGATAGCTCAGGTAGCGCTCGAAGTTCGCGATGGCGGAATCGCGTTGGCCGCCCGAGTCGAACGCGCGCGCGACCTGCTGATACACACAGAACGGACACCAGTCCGCGTACGGATACACCACCTGCCGCGCCGCACGGAACTCGGCGATCGCATCCTTCCATTTGCCCTCGGCGAGCTCGATCTCGCCGAGGGCTTCACGCCGCTCGAACTCGCGCTCGCGGCGCACGACGGTGTCGGTGATCTCACGATCGTATGCATCGACGAACGTACGCGCGCGCTGCGGCTGTCCCGCGCGGGCGTACGCGGCCGCCACCTCGAAGTACGGACGCTCGCGCGGCGGAAGCGAGGTAACTGCGTTCGCGGCGAGCAGCGCATCCAGGCGTCCGAGCAGCGCGGTACTTGGCGCCAACGTGAGCTCGGCGGTGATGAACGGCAGCGAGTCTGTTAGAGATGTGAAGCGCAACGCGGCGCCGGCGTCGGCATAGGCCGCCAGCTCGACGCGGCGTGCTTCGGCCAGGCGGCCGCGCAGCCGCGCGATCCACGCCCGCTCGACGGAAATCGGGAGGGTCGGCTCGAGCTCCGCCAGCGAGTCGAGCTTGTCCTCGAGGATCAGGTGCCACAGCAGCACGCGCCGGGGTGTCGCGCCGCCGGGGAATCGCCCCTCCATGGCGGCGAGCACGGAGTCGGCTTCCCGATAGCGGCCCTGCGCCTGGAGGGCGATCGCCACATTGCCATGGAAGATCTGCACTTCGGGCGCAAGCTGCGCGGCGCGGCGAAACAATGGCTCCGCCTGCGCGTCCTCGCCGACGTAGCGATACTTCATGCCCAGGTTGTTCCACGTCGTCGACAACGTGGAGTCCAGCGCGAGCATGGTGCGATAAGTAGACACGACCTGCTTGAAATCCGGCGCCGCCCACGTGTGGTACTCCGTCTCGGCGAACATTCGCTCGGCGTCGGGCAGGCGGCCGCGCAACGCGTACGCGCGCGAGAACGCCGCATACGCGCGATCGGGTTGAACGCGCGTCCCCAGCAGCAACGAACAGTTCGTGAGCGTCGTCGCCAGGCGCACGTATGCGGACGCGAACGTCGAGTCGAGGGCTACCGCCTGCTCGAACAACGTCGTGGCGAGGAAGAACGCGCCCGCCGCGTTCGCGCGCATGCCGGCCGCGTAGGCGCGAAATGCGTCGAGCGAGGGTGTCGTCGCCTGAACGAGACGCGGCGACTGCCGCAGGTCAGCGAGCGATTCGCCGATGCGCCCGCGCAACTGCCGCGTCGCGTCGTCGACGGCGCCAAGGAGCGACGACGCATCGCGCGCCGTCTGGCGATACGACGCCAGCTCGTCGCCGGTCTGCGCCGAGACCAGCCGCACCGTGACCACATATCCCTGGCCGAGTCGCACGACATTCCCGTCGACGACGGCGTTGGCTTGCTCACGCTCGGCCAGCTCGCGCGCGACCGCGGCATCGACGCGCGTGTTCACCGGGCGCCGCATGCGGACGAGACCAAGGCTCACCGCACTGAGCGGCATCACACTGATGGCGCGCGACGGTGTCAGGGCCGCGCGTACGGCGTCGGACACGACGGAACCGAGTGCGCTATCACCGGGAACATCGAACTCCGCGATCACCACCGCCGGCTTCGCCGGCAGTGTGCCCGCCGCGATCAACGATCCGACGAATCCGATGTGAAAGACGCGCATGACGACGTAGGCGACGAGCAGAACGCCGACGGCCGCGGTGGCGCCGAGCTTCCATCGCCGCGAAGCGTACACGGGCAACACCGCACTCGCGCCGCTGTCGAACGCCGCCGCCGCATCGAACGCGGTATGTAATTCCGCCGCCGTCGCCGGCCGGTTGCTCGGCAACTTCTCGAGGCAGCGCATGACGAGTGCGGCAACAGGCGCGGGCACGTCCGGGCGGAGCTCGATCAGCGAACGCGGGCGCTCGACGAGATGCGCGACCGCGAGCTCCTGCGGTGTCCGCGCCTCGAACACGGGTCGCCCCGCAAGCAGCTCGTACGCTACGCAGCCCAGCGCATAGATGTCCGCGCGGTGATCGGTGCGCGGATCGCCCACCGCCTGCTCCGGCGCCATGTACGCCGGCGTCCCGATCGCGAGCCCGGTGGCGGTGATGCCGCTTGTTCCCGCGGCGCCATCGGTGGTGCCCGCCGCCACGATCGCGCGGGCGATGCCGAAGTCGGCCACCAGCGCATGCCCGCCCGACAACAGGATGTTCTCGGGCTTGATGTCGCGATGTACGACATTTCGTGAATGAGCATATGCTAATGCATCGCTCACGTCACGGAGCAGGCGCAGCGCTTCGCCGAGCGGCAGCTTTGGCTCGCGCACCAGCCGCGAGCGCAGCGACACGCCGTCCACAAGCGGCATCGTGTAGTACGGCACGCCGGCGGCGGTCGTCCCCGCCGTGTGAAGTGGTACGACGAGCGGATGCTGCATCGCGGCAGCGAGCTGTATCTCGCGCTCGAATCGCTCGGCGCTCAGGCCCGCGGCCAGCTCCGGCGCGAGCAGCTTCACGACGACGCGCCGCCCAAGTCGGATGTCGGTCGCCACGAACACGCGCGACATGCCGCCGCCGAGCAGTTCCGATTCGATCGTGAATGCGGCGCCGAGAGATGTTTGAAGATCGGCACGTGCATTGTTGCCGCCCGCGTACGCGTTTGCCGTCATCGTCAGGGTCCTCGCGCCGCGAGCCGGCGGCGAATCTCGTCCGGCCAGTTCACGACGATCGTCAGTCGCATCTCTTCGGCGGGCGCGAGCCCGACGATCGCGTTGCCGTCGGCGGTCACGTCATAGTCCGCGTGCTCGCTGTCCGTGAGGAAGTCGTTCTCGAGCAGAGTCTCACGTCTCACGACCGACGGAACGTCTCCGCCGCTCAGCGTCGCAACGATGAACGCGCGCCCCTGCCGGTAGTAGAGCCGCGTGCCGTCGCGCGCCCACACCGGCTCGCTGCCGCCGCCAACCGAGATCTGCACGCGGCCGCCGCCGTCGCGGAACGGACGCACGTACACCTCGAATTGCCCGGACTGATCCGACGCGTACGCCATGAGCCGGCCGTCGGGCGAGAGGCGCGGTGAAAGATTCCGCGCGCCGTCGGCGATGAGCACCGTCCGCGTCGTGTCGCCGAGGCGCATCGCGCCGACTTCCATGTGACCGCGGCCGTCGTCGTTGCGGTAGAGCAGCGACTTCCCGTCGCGTGAGATCGTGCCTTCCACTTCCGGTCCGAGCACGAGCGGGGTGATGCCGCCGCTGCCGTCGGCCGGCACCCATCCGAGCCCGCGCCGCGAGTTCATGAGCGAGTAGCAGAGTACGCGCGTGCCGTCGGGCGACCATTCCGGACGTGTGTTGTACAACTCCGGCGTCAGCCGCCCCAGCGTGTGCGTGGCGATGTCGTAGTTCCAGATCGCCGTTCCAATCGGCGACTCGATCTGCAGAGCGAGATGACGTCCGTCCGGCGAGAGTCGCGGATGCGTGTACGCGCGCGGCTCATCGAGCAGTGGACGCGTGCCGGACCTGTCGGCGATGACGATCGTGTTGCGCACGCCGCCGGTGACATACGCCGCCGTTCCATTGCTCGCGATCACTGGAGCGCCCGGCCACGCACCGGGCTTGACACCGTCGAGCACGGCGACGGGCTCTCCGGTCACCTTGTGCCCCCGCGCGTCGTACGGCACGGCCATCACCACGCCGTCGCTGCGCGTGTAGAGGAGCTGTCCGTCGATGATGCCGACAGCCGCCGCGCCGATGAGCGGCGTCAGCGTGAAAGATCCGTCCTCGAGCGACGCGACGCCGATATAATCGTCGCGCGAGTCGCCGGGTCCCCAATTCGTGAACAGCACTTCCCTGCCGCCGGGGATTGCGACGGGCATCACGTGCTGCACGGCATTCGCGGGCTTCGTCAACGTCCGAACTCGCCCGCCGGACGCGTTCACCGCCGACAGTCCCGCGCTCTCGCCCGTGCCGCCGAGCACCAGCAGCGTGTCCAACGGCCAGGCGAGCGACGGAAAATCCGTCTGCGTGACGTCCGCGATGTCGGTGATCGGGCCGCCGTCGATCGGCATCTTGCGAAGCTTGGTGCCGACGAAGAAGGCGACCCAGCGTCCGTCCGGCGACACGGCCGGACTCGTCGCATCCTCGGTGCCGGCGAGCGGGCGCGGCACGAGCTCGTCCAGCGCGCGCACGACGAGCCGCGTGCTGAGTCCCGCGCGCGCGACATAGACGACACGCTTGCCATCCGGCGAGATCGCGAGATACGATCCTTCGTTGCGCGCGGTCAGACGCTCGTCGCCGCTCAGTGGAACGACGAATCGCGAGGTCACGGCGTCGGACGTCTTCGCGCGCGATGGATGCAACGCGAATCCCCCCGCGAACAACGCGACGCCGCCGAGCACAGCGGCCGTCGCGACTGCCCGGCTGCGCGGCCGCGCCGGCGCGATCGCTTTGGGCGACGCAGACGACTCCAACGCTTCCGCGAACTCGCGCGCCGTCGAGAAGCGATCGGCCGGCAGTTTGGCGAGCGCGCGCTCGACCGCGGCATCCACATGCTGCGGCACGGTGTCGCGCGCCAGACGCAATGAGCGTGGCCTCTCAGTCAGGAGCTTGGCGAACACCGCCTGCACCGACGGCCCGGTGTGCGGCGGTTCGCCGGCGAGCATCTCATAAAGCACGGCGCCGAGCGAATAGATGTCGCTGCGCGCATCGACGCGGCGATCGCCGGTCGCCTGCTCGGGCGACATGTACTGCGGCGTGCCGAGCGACAAACCGGTCTGCGTCAGTCGTTCGCCGCCGGCGCTCGACACGGCGAGCGCGAGCCCGAAGTCGGCAACCACAGGATGCACCGCCGCGGTACTCCCGCGCCCGGTCTCCGACGCATGCAGGAGAATGCTCTCTGGCTTGAGGTCGCGATGGATTACGCCATGCCGATGCGCATAATCCAGCGCGTCCGCGATCGTGATCGCAATCTGCAGCGCGATGGCCACGTCGAGCGGCCCGTCACGATCGAGCCGCTGCCGCAACGACTCACCCTCGACGTACGGCATGACGTAATACAGCGTGCTGTCGGAGCCGTTCTGGCCTTCCGCACGGCCCGAGTCGAACAGCGGCAGGATCGTGGGATGTTGCAGGTTCGCCGTGACGCGGATCTCGGTGAGGAACCGCTCCGTGCCGAGGACGGCGCCAAGATCGGGGTGCACGATCTTGAGTGCCACCGAGCGATCGTGGCGCAGGTCGCGCGCGAGATACACCGTCGCCATGCCGCCGCGTCCAATCTCACGCTCGGCGACATAGCGTTCGGCAAGCGCCGCGTTCAGGCGATGTAACACGATGTCGGTCACGCGTGTGGTCCCGTCGATCCGCCGGAATTCGGCACGCGCCGCACGACGAGCATCGCGATGTCGTCGAACTGTTCCCCACCCTGCACATGCTGCTGCACGGCGAACGACAGTCGATCGAGAATTGCTTCCGCCGACGGCGCGGACTGCGCGCACAAGCGCTGCACGCGATCGTCGCCGAGCAGCTCGCCCGCCGGCGATCGCGCTTCAGTGATGCCGTCGGTGAACATCACCAGCGCATCGCCCGGCATGAGCCGCGCGGTGCCCACGGTGAACGTCGCGTCCGCGGCGAGACCAAGCGCCGGTCCCGTCGGGTCCAGACGCAACGGCGCCTCGCCGCCGCGCATCAGCACGGGCGGCTCGTGCCCGGCGTTCACGTACAAGACCAATCCGGTCGAGGGATCGACCGCGGCGAAGAACAGCGTGGCGAACATGTTCGCGTTGCCGTGCGTGCGCGCGATGTAATCGTTCGTCGCGCCGACAGCGTGATAGAGACACGCGGTCGACGCGCCGACGCCCGACGGGCCCATCGAGGCGGGATCGGGCGCGAACAGACCCGACACGCGGCGCGCCCGCGGTTCCTCGGCGAAGCGGTCGGCGATCGCGTGGATGAGCGTGCGGCAGATCGCCATGAACAGCGCGGCGCCGACACCCTTGCCGCACACGTCGGCGATGACGATGCCGATGCGGTCTGTTCCACCGAGCTTGAACGCGTCATAGAAGTCGCCGGCGACCTGGCGCGCCGGCTGGAAACGCGCGGCGATCTCCCATCCATCCGCCGTCGGGAGAACGTCGGGGATGAAGCCTTCCTGAATCTCGCGGCCGATCTCGAGATCGCGCTCGAGCGAACGCGCGCGCAGCCGCTCGCCGTCGCGCAGGCGTTTCTTCTCCAGCGCCGACTCCACGCGCGCGCGCAGCACCACGGGATCGCACGGCTTCGGCAGAAAATCGTCGGCACCCATCTCGAGGCAGCGCACGACGCCGTCAATGTCCTCGATCGCCGAGATCATGATGACCGGCAGATGCCGCAGGAATTCATCGGCCTTGAGCCGCGCGAGCAGATCGAAGCCGTTGATCTCGGGCATCACCGTGTCGAGCAAGACAAGATCGAACTCGTCGCGTCGAATCATATCGAGCGCCAGTCGCCCGTTTTCGGCAAGACTCACCGCGTGGCCCTGGCGGCGAAGACGCCGCGAGAAGAGGTCGCGGCTCATCTCGCTGTCGTCCACGACGAGGACGCGGCTCGGATTTGCGGAAGTGCGCAGCATGTCAGTCGGCGGAGACGGGAGATTCGAGCAGACGCATGAGGTACGGCAGCTGCCGCTCGGCGGCGCGCTCGCCGCATTCGACGATGTATGGAATGAGCGCCGAGTCCTTGAAGCCGATCGGACGGTCGAATTCGGGCAGCACGGGAATGATTTCGGCGTGATGCGCCAGCGAGTGGAACGCGAAGCTCGCGCGCATGAGATGATTGGTCGACATCGCGATGACGTTGCCGACAGCGTCCCACACCGAGCGCACGGCCGGCTTGTATGAGTTCTCGAAACCCATCGCGAGAATGATCTCGCTGCCTTCGCGAATGGCCGCGTCGACCGGCAGCGGATTGGAGAGGCCGCCGTCCATGAGGAGTCGATCGCCAACGCGGCACGCGGGAAGAACGATCGGCAGCGACACGCTGGCGCGAACGGCATCGGCGACGCGTCCTTCGTCGATCAAAACACATTCCCCGCTTTCCGCATCCGTGGCCGCCACGAGCAGTGGTATGCGCGCGTCCGAAAACATCGAGTTGCCGAAGAGCTCATGCATCTCCGCGTTGATCTTCGTGTCGCGGCTCAAGCCCACGCGAGCGTCGTAGCCGAGCATGCGCGGCAGCGCGGCGCGCGCGACGCCCACCGGATCGAACGACAGCAGGCTGTCCCACATCCATTTGGTGCGCTCTTCCGCCAGCGCGAGCGGGTGACCGAGCGCCAACCCCGCGGCGTAGAGCGCGCCGCCGCTCGACCCGATCGCGAGATCGGGTTGAATGCCTTCCCGCGCGAGCACGCGCCAGAGACCCAGCGCGGCGGCACACTTGAGTCCTCCGGAGCCGATCACGACCGCGATGCGCGGCGCCATGCTATGCTCCGGCTCCGACCGCGCGCGACTCGAGCAGCCGGCGCAGATACGGCAGCTGCTCCGCCATCGCCCGCTCGCCCACGTCCATGATGTACGGCATCTTCTCGACGTCGAACAGCCGAACGCGCTGGGTGAACTGCGGAACGACGAGCAACAGCTCGCCGTGATGCGCCGCGCCGTGGAACGCGAACATCGCCTTGAGCAGGTTGTTGCTCAGAATGGAGCTGAGCTGCATCGCGAACCGGCTCGGCGAATGAATGCGTTCCTGGTAGACGCTCTCGAACCCCATCGCGATGACGACGTCCGCGCCTTCGCGAATGGCGACGCCCACGGGAAGCGGATCGGACATGAAGCCGTCGACGAGCAGACGGCCATCTATGCGCACGGGTGGAAAGGCAAACGGCAGCGCGAGGCTCGCGCGAATGGCGTCGACGATGCGCCCGCGCGACAGCACCACCTGCTCGCCGTTCGAGAAATCCGTCGCGGTGATGTGCAATGGAATATTACAATCTTCGAACGTGCGATCGCCGAACGCGGCAGCGAGCCGCCGCTCGAGCAGCCGGTCGTCCTTGAGGCCCCACTCCTCGGTGAAGCGCAGCGCGCGCGGAAACAACGCCTGCCACATCGCGCGGCGATTCGCCCGCTCGGCCACCTCGCGCGTCCAGAGCGTGCGATTCTTCTCGGCCGCTTCCTCGACGCTCATGCCCAGCGCGATGCACGCGGTGTAGATGGCGCCCGCGCTGCAGCCGACCAGCCGGTCGATCGCGACGCCTTCGCGGCGCAGCAGCCGGAACATGCCGAGCGATGCCGCGCACTTCACGCTGCCTGAGCCGACGACGACGGTGAGGCTCATGCGCGAACCGCCGTCGCGTAGCTGGCCACCGCGCTCTCGACGTCCGGATAGCACTTTAGAATACTGGTAAACCCGCTCATCGTGAGGACGCGCCGCACCTTGTCGGTGACGCCGGCCAACCGCAGGTCGCCGCCGCGATGACGCGCCTCGCGCATCGTCGCGAGCAGCACGCGAAGCCCGGCGCTGCTGGTGTACTCCAGCCCCGCGCACCCGGCGACGAGCTGCGTGCGCCCCGAACGCACCTCGGTATCGAAGGCCCGCTGGAGCGTGTCGGCGGTGAGCGCGTCCAGGCTGCCGTCGACTGACACGACGGTGGCGGTGGCGCGTTGATCGATCGCGATGTTCATGAGGGTCTCCGCACGACGACGAGAGTGAGGCGATTGCTGCCGTCGGATTCGGTCGCGTACGTGACCGAGTCGACGACGTTCTTGATGAGATGCCAGCCAAGGCCGCCGGGAAAACGCCGCACCCATCCGGAGATGGTGTCGGCGAGTGGTGCGTCGTCCGGCGGAAACGGTTTGCCGCGGTCGACGAGATGGACGCGCAGCTCGCGATCGTCCGCCTCGAACGTCACGCCGACAGGTCCCGGCGCGGTCTTCGGATAGCCGTGCTCGATCACGTTCGTGCACGCTTCGTCGACCGCCAGCTCGAGCGAGTCGCGCGCGTCCGGGGACGCGTGCGCGTCCGCGCACGCGTTTGCAACGAAACGCCGAATCGCGGCCAGATCGGTGAATGCCGCGTGGGTGAGCGACATCGAGCGATGCGTCGTCAGCTTCGTCGTGGTCACGAAACCAGTTGCGGCTCGCGCGCCAGGGCGGCCGGTGCGATGTACACTCCGCTCGCCGCGAACTCGGGCACGGACGCGGGCAGCCGAACCGAAAACGTCGAACCGGCGCCGGGCGCCGAATCCACCGAGATGTCGCCGCCCATCAGCGCGCAGAGGCGGCGGCTGAGCGCGAGACCCAATCCCGCTCCGTGCGACGAATCATCGGCGACGCCGAATGGCTGGAAGAGCTGCTTGCGCTGTTCCGGCGTCATGCCGGCGCCCGTGTCTCGCACCGCGAATGTGAGCTCGCGCCCGTCGGCCGATCGCGCCGCCTGAAGCACGACGCGTCCGCGTTCCGTGAACTTGCCCGCGTTCGACAGGAGATTGAGCAGCACCTGCCGGAGCTTCCCCGAATCGCTGCGCATGACGCCGAGGGCGTCGCCGCACTGGAGCTCGAGCGTGTTGTCGTTGCCGGCGACGAGCGGGGCCGCGGCTTCGGCGATCTCGCGCATCGCCGCGGCGACGTCGAAGCTCTCCACGACGAGCCGCGTATGCCCCGCCTCGGCACGTGAGAGATCGAGAATCGTGTCGATGACCGCCAGAAGATGCCGGGCGGCGGCGCCGATCCGATTGAGATCGGCCGTGAGCTCGCTCGCCTCCTGCTCGGGCTCCAGCACCTCGACCGCCATCGCGCTGTAATCGATGATCGCGTGCAGCGGCGTCCGGAGCTCGTGGCTCATGTTCGCCAGGAACAGACTCTTCGCGCGGTTCGCCTCCTCGGCCGCCCGGCGGGTGCGCTCGAGCAATGCCTGCGCTTCGTCGCAGCGAATTTTTGCCGAGGCGGCCTCACGGCGGGCGGCGGCGGCGCGCCGGGCGTAGAACGCCGCGAGCACGGCCGCGCACGCCATACATATGATAGAAGCGATCAGACCGAGAGCGAGAGCTGACACGATGCCGGGGGGATGACGACCGCCGAGGAACGTGAATCGGCGTTGCCGCACGCTGTTTCCGCCCCCACATTGAGGGCTCAGAGTCGCCTGCCTGTCATTTTCCGTGTGGCCCGCCTGTGGCTTGGGCCCTCCCACGCCGCTTTTCCGATGATTCGGCTGTTTTTGCTGGGCCCCCAGGACGCGCGAGACGATCAGGATCGATCGCTGCGGGCGGTGCTTGCCCAGCCGAAACGATTCGGCCTTCTCGCGTACCTGGCCGTGGAAGCGGTAAAGGGTCCGCGACGGCGCGACGAAGTGTTGGCGCTGTTCTGGCCGGAGGCCGACGAGTCGAAGGCGCGGCGCGCCCTCACCTACGCGCTCTACTTTCTGCGGCGCGAGCTCGGTCAGGACGCCATCGTGCGGCACGGCGCCGATGACCTGATGATCGCGCCCGGCGAGCTGTGGACCGACGTGCACGAGTTCGAGCGGGCCGCCGACGAAGGCCGGTTCGAGGACGCGCTGGCGCTCTATCGCGGCGATTTCCTCGACGGCTTCTACGACGCCGATGCGCCCGAGCTCGAGCAGTGGGCCGATGCGCGGCGGCTTCGGTTGCGCGAGCGGGCGCGCACGGCGGCGTGGGGCGCGATCGAAGCGGCCCGCCGAGCGCGGGATGCCGCGGCCGCGACGCGCTGGGCGCGCCGGGCGCTGGAGTTGGCGCCCGACGACGAGCGCGCGCTGAGGGAGCTGCTCTCCTCACTGCACGGCACCGGCGACGTCGCCGGCTTGGGTGCCGAGTATGAGCATTTCATAAAGCGGTTCGCGGATCTCCACGGCGTGGCGCCGTCGGCCGAGACGCGCGGGTTCTACGAGGCATTGCGGGCGACGCCGGTGGGTGTCGCGTCGCCGGTGACGCCTGTCTCACCTGCATTAGCTGTATTGCCTGCATCACCCGCTTCGCCAGTCGTGTCGGTTCCCGCGCCACCGCCGGCACCGTTGACATCACGACGATGGCGCGTCGTACTCGGCTCGGCGGCGGCACTCGTCATCGCCGGGGTCGCGTACGCATTCGCGCGAACGCCGGCCCGCTCCGACTCGGCCGCGGTCGTGGCGGTGCTGCCCTTTGCCTATCACGGCACGCCGGATCTGAGCTACACGCGCGAGGGCATCGCGACGCTCCTCGCGGCCGGGCTGGATCGCGCCGGTGGACTGCGCGCGGTCAACTCGCGCGTGATGCTCGCCGGCCTCGCGGGCGCGTCGGCTGTCACGGTTGATGATGCCGTGGCGGCGGCGCATCGCTTCGGTGCGGGCCAGTTCGTGCTCGGCGACATCACCGAGTCCGGGCGGCGGCTGCGCGTGACCGCGACCGTGTACGACGCAAAGGCGCGCCCGGTGATGGCGCCCGTCGTCGCCGACGGCGCGGCCGATTCGCTGTTCGATCTCGTCGACCGCCTCACCATGCAGATTGCCGCGGCGCGCTCGCGCGACACGACGGCGCATGCGCTCGCCGCCGTCGCCGCGGGGACACACTCGATCCCGGCGCTCCAGGCTTTTCTTGAAGGAGAGCACGACTTCCGCACCGGGCAGTACGATGCCGCGGTCCTGGCGTACCAGCGCGCGATCGCCGCCGATTCGACGTTCGCGCTCGCGTTCCTGCGCACGAGCCAGGCCGCCAACTGGACGGGCGACTATCGATTGCAGCGCATGGCCGACGACCGCGTACAGCTGCTTCAGAGCCATCTGTCGCCCCGCGACCGGCTGCGCGCGCAGGCGTGGCACTTTTCAACGATCTCTAATCGCCCGCAGCAGTCGGAAGCGCTGTATCGGCAGCTCGTCACCGAGGATCCCACCGACGTCGAAGCGTGGTATTACCTCGCGGATCTGATCTACCACTTCGGACCGCAGATCGCCTGGCCGGCCGACGAGTCGCGCGCGTCGTGGGATCACGTGCTGGCGCTCCAGCCCAACGATGCGAGCGCGCTCATTCACGTCGTCCGTCTCGCCGCGGCGTCGCATGACCGCGCCGCGTTCGATTCGCTGGCGACGCGGCTGCGTCCGCTCGACGCCTCCGAGGACACGCGCTTCGAGGTCGAAGCGTTGCGCGCCTTCGCATTCGGTGATTCCAGCGAGCGCGCGGCGCTCCTGCCGGAGGCGCGGCGACTGACCAAGGCACCGGCCGCGTTGGAGCTCGCCGGTCATCTCACGGCCGCATCCGACGACGCGCGCGGTGTCGCGGCGTTCTGGCGCGCGATCGACAACGAGCCGCCACATCTCCCCTCGCACGCGATCCTCACGCTGCATCGCGCGTCGGTGGAGCTCGCGCTCGGACACTTGCGTGCCGCGAGCGCGGCGATCGACGAAGCGGCGCCAGCCGATCCGTCCATGGCGCTGCGCTACCGCGTGCTCACCGGCACGCTCCCGTTCCTTCCGACGAACGCATGGTCGTCGGGGGTGATGGACCGCGCGCAGCACGCCGTGGACAAGGGCGACACGATTACAATTCATGAATACGCCGCCATGTGGCGCGCGTTGTCGTCGGGGCTGATCGCCGTACGCCGCGGCGATGCCGCAATCGCATCGCGTGAGTCCGCGACGCTCGACGCGACGGCGGCGCGCGGCGATTGGGAAGCAACGCAACTCGCGCCGCTGCTGCGCGGCGAAACCACGCTGTTGCAAGGGCGGACAGCCGACGCTCTCGCCGCACTCGGGCCGTATCCCGTCACCGGCGGGTGGATGGGCGACCCGAGCTCGATGCTGCTCAATGCCGAGGAGCGGTGGGTGCGCGCGGAGGTGTTGTCGAAACTCGGCCGCGATCGCGAAGCGCTGCGCGTGCTGGCGTCGATTCCCGGGCCGAATGGCGGCGACATCGCGTATGCGCCGGCGGCGCATCTCAGGCAGGGGGAATTGCTGGAGAAGCTTGGACAGCGGAATGAAGCGGCGGCGCAGTATCAGCGTGCTCTCGACTATTGGCGGACGGCGGATGCGGAGCTGGCGCCGCTCGTCGCGCGGGCGCGGGCGGGGGTGGGGCGGGTGGGGAAGCAGTAAGGCTGTGCACGCCGAGCGGCCCAAATGGCTATGCGCCGCCGGTCGAAGTGGTCATGGAATCGCGCCGTCGCGCCTACGAGACTGTGACGCATGCGATTCGCCGTCCTCTTCAGCATCGCGTGGTGCGCATCCGTTGCGAACGCTCAGGCGCCTGCTCCGAGGCTCGACGCGATGCCCCGCGCACTCGAGACCGCGTACGCGCTGAGCGCGGCACCCGCACACCTTCGAGATTCCGCCGGCGTGTACCTGCTCGATCCCGCGCGGGGATACGTCGAGGCTCGTCCGAGCCTGAACGGTTTCCGCTGTCTCGTCGCCGGAACCGAATGGAACGGGCCCGACCTGCCGTTTCGCGACGACGTCTTCGTTCCCGTCTGCTCCGATGCCGCCGGCGCGGCGCGCGGCTTCTGCCTTATCGCCGCCGGTCTCCTCCAGCTATTGATGCAGCAACATACGCGTGACCACTCCATGTATACCGGGCTCGCGAGAGGTCGAGAGCCCAAAGGTCGAAAACGGAGAGCCGCTCGGTATGCCGGCGGCTGAGGACCCGTGTTCCATGTTCAACCGGTGGAGCGTTCAATTTTCAACCGATGCTAACACGGCTGCGCAAACTGTAAAGTTCCTGCGCGTTTGCGCATTGCATCACGCGCTTGAGACTGGTTCTCTTCATACCAATCAATTGATGATTAGCCAATCGGACGCGCAAGCGACATGAGCGAGGTCTTATGAGTATCGTATTCGAGCGAGCAATATCTGGGACGCTGGCGATCGCTGCCATCGTGATCGCGGGTTCAACCTTTCACCGAGAGTTCGCTTCGCCGCCGCCAGCCGGGCCGACAATACCGAAGCCAGAATACGTTCGGGATTGGCGGGCGATTGCGAATGCTGGCATCCGAGATGGTGATTCGGCGGCGCGGATTCAGGTCATCGAATTCGCCGACTTCCAATGTCCATTTTGCGCTCAATACGAACAAACCTTGCGAGCATTCCAAAAAGAGCATCGCGGACAAGTTGCCCGGGTATTCGTGCACTTCCCGCTGACCATCCATCGCTTCGCTCGATCGGCCGCCCGTGCTGCAGAGTGCGCGGCTGCGCAGGGTCGGTTTCCCCAAATGCAGACTGCGCTATACGCCAAGCAAGATTCTTTCGGTCTGAGACCTTGGTCTGCGTATGGGGCCGACGCGGCAGTCACCGACTCGGTCAGCTTCGCGAAATGCGCGGCAGATTCGAACCGTCTGGAGCGTATCGAACAGGGAATTGCCCTCGCGAACAAGCTGAAGGTTTACGGCACGCCGGCCGTAATTATTAACGGCTGGAAGTTTATGGGCGGACCGCCCGATTCAATCTTGGCTCGTGTTGCTGATCGTCTGCTCGCGGGAAAGTCACCCGCTGATGTCGTACGACCCTAGGCGTACCGCCGAATTGCGACAACGGGCGGGTATGACCGTCCAACTTTCACTGGAGGAAGCATGACAGCGACTCGGCGGGTAACCGCACAAGCGATCATCGTTGCATTAATGGGAGGTGTTTCACTTTCGACGCCACGACGAGCCGAGGCTGGGCCTACTCCTTTTCCGCCCTGTAATCAGTTTTGTTGGTATTCTTGCTCGGACTACGGTATGTCGGGCTGCACCGCCGCCGGCGGCTGCAGCGGGGCGTGGGGCGCCACGTGCGGGGAGCTACCGTGCTCCAAATTCGGCTTGACGACCATCTTTTGTTGGCAACTCTAGTGCGGCCAACACGGGGGAGCCGTCGCCGAGCTCCTCCTACTTTCGCGCCCGGGTCGCTTCAGCGGCTCCGGGCAGCACTAGTCGCCGCGCTCTTCTGCTGTTGTACTCGACCGGAAACCCGCTCGGGTCCATCCGGCGCGACGATGACCTTGGATTTTCGCGGAGGTTTGTCCCTGCCGGTCGCGCTCTTCCTTCCGGAGTACGATGAGCATGTCATTGGTCTCAACGTTCTCGGATTTGAGCGCTTGGACTCACGAATTCAGCGTGTCGGTTCCAATTGGCTGATCGGCGGCAAACCAGCCCCGTCCGGCGCGGGGATCGCTGTCCAAACAACCACTGGCCGTGTGTTCCTCATCGATCGGCAGACGGTAGAAGCATTCGCGGCAGCAGAGTTGCGCCAAATCCGCGCACAGCGACCAGCTGGTTCTTATCCCCCAATCTCTGCGCCGTCGGCTAACACCTTCTATGTGACGGCCGCCGATTCAATCCAACCAAAGTGGGTGGAAGTAGCTCGACTCAAACGGATAAGAGAAAAGACTCCTGTTCGTTAGTCCAGCAAGAGCGCCGACGCGGGAGAGATTCGTAGCGCACGCCAGATTGGTGATATGCATGCGACGGCGGCGACCGCAATAAGCACGGTAAAAGTAACGGCGAGCGTGAGCGGGTCGTACGGTTCGATGCCGTAGAGCGAGGACTGGATCGTCTTACCAACTACGAGAGCTCCGCCCAAGCCGAACAACAGGCCCACTCCAATGGTTCGAGCAAATTCGGTGAGCAGGCTGCGCACGATGTGCTGGGAGTTCGCTCCAAAAGCACGGCGCACGCCGATTTCGCGCGTCCGACGAGTCGTCACATATGCGATGCTGCCAAACATTCCAGCGCCTGCGACTATCACGGCGAGCACCGCCATCGATGCGAAAAGTAGTGCGCTAATCCGCCACGGTCTCAGTTCAGGTTCGAGAACCTGAAGTAGGGATTTGACGTTCCATGTGATGGACGAGGAACGCCATGACGCTACCTGACGTATTAGCTGGACATCACTCGCCGACGCGCCGTGCTTCATCGTGACGATAACTGCCCTTGGTGCGCCGGCGAAGCCCCGTACCTGATTCAGCGGTAAGTAGATGTGAGGCGAGGAACTCTCGAGCAACTTCTGCGAATGGACGTCGTCAACCAGGCCGACGATTGTTCGACACTCCTCGCTCGGGCCGCCGATAACCACACAGTTATTTGCTGGCTTTGTATTGTGCCACAAATCGCGTGCGAGCATGACACTGACGATCGCAACCGGGAGCGAGCCCGACTGGTCCGTCGAGTCGAAGTCCCGGCCGCTCACCATTTTAAGTCCAACGGCTCGAAAGAAGCCCGGTGATACAACGGAGAGATCCGTGCGGCGACCCATTCGAGCATCTAGTCCCTTGTAAGGAAACACGGTCGAGTACATAGCTGACGCGAGCGGCGGCGACGCAGCGGTGGCGACGGCGGCGACTTGAGGCAATGCCCGCAATCGAGCCGCCGCCTCTGAGCTGAGGGTCTTGAATCTCTCTTCCGACACACTCGTGGTGGCACCTGGCTCAACGTACGCAACCACCAATTCATCGATCGCGTAGCCGGTGTTGGAGGAGCGGACATTGCGCAGTGATCGAACGAACAACGCCGACACGGCCAGCAACACGACTAAGAGAGCACTTTGCAGCGCTAACATGACTGATCTGAGGCGCGTGCGCTCCCGAGCGTCGTCTGTCTTCGTTCCCATCAAGACAAGATTTAGTCGCGGCGAGCGAAGTTGGAGCAGTGGAGATACTCCAGACAACAGGCCTGCTACGAGTCCGATGCCCAAAGTTAGACCGCACAGTCGAAGGTCGATCGGCGAGCCGGACCAGTCGATCCCTGGAATCAAACGATTACGGAGCCACGTGGCAGCCGCGCCTCCCAGAGCGATCGATGCCACACCGGACACGATACCAAGTATGACGTATTCAAATGCCAATTCTTGTACAAGTCGGTGCCGAGGTGCTCCGAGCGCTGAGCGAATCGCCAACTGTTTTCCCCGATATGAGCTTTGAAACACCAGCAAGTTCGAGAGGTTCGCGATGGTGATTAAGAGAATCGTGGCGGCGGCAATTTGAAAACGAGTTAGGACGTTGATAACAACGGAGCCCTGCTGTGGCTCGAGGAGCCTCGTCACGGGAGTCAGGTTCGCGGTCGCAGTCGCGTCTCCGACAACGTCTGCCCAGCGAAGCGATCGCGTGAGCGCTGCAGCGAGAGCCGGCGTGATCCGCCGATCCGGAGCCCGCGCGATGTAGTGAAAGCGAAGATCATACGGCTTCGACGCTGCAGCAGCGCTGTCCGGCCAGTACGCGAAGGGGATCCATACATCAGTATGCCAGGTGCCCACTCCGCGAAAGCCCTTCCCGGCGACGCCGATGACGGCGAATCGCTTGCCCGCAATCTGAAGATGCTGTCCCAACAGTTGGGGTGAATGCCCGAATCTCGTCTCCCATAACCGCTCACTGATGACGGCGACAGGACCTATCGGGCCGTCGCTGTGGAAGAGACGGCCTAAAGCGGCGGTGACGCCGAGGACGCCGAAGTAGTCACCGGCCACAAAAGTGCACTTGATCTGCGCCCGAAGATCATCGTCGGTCGTCTGCTCGTCATCAACGTACGGTGCGGCCGACACGCCGGGCGGCATCCCTTGACTCATTTGTGTTACTTCGCTCAACGAGAAGATGTCTCGCTCACGGCGCTCGTGCGTCAAGGGCACGACGAAGCGCTGAGTTACCCGTCGTAATTCACCTGCAGCCGTCACTCCGGCCGGCGCGCGAAGTAGGACGCTGGCCAAGACGGCAGAAACAGCCGCATTGGCGCCCACGCCAAGTGTCAGGGTGAGAACGGCAATAACGGATACCATTTTTGCCTGCCGAAACCGGCGCATCGCCGTTCTCAAGTCCTGTCGTAGAGTCTCAGGAACAAGTTGTATCATCGGCGTTGGCTCCTCTCGACCCATCGCTCGATTTCGCGCGCTGACATTGCACCGAGGTGACGATCGATCAAAATCGAATCTCTAAAGAGCAGAATTACCGGTAGTTGATTCATACCCCGCGTCAAGCCGAATGACTCCGGCCGTAGCTCAACAGTCGGAAGGTTCACTGCATGGACGAATGCAAAGCGGGCGACATCGGACGAATTGCTGGAGGGATCGACCGCCGTTGAAATACCGACGCTGTAACTTCGGGTGGCAAAATGGGCCGATGCCTGGTTAGCCGCGCCAAGGGCGTCCTTCGTGTGAGCGATCCACGCGCCCCAAATCACTAGCAAATTGATTTGGTGCGGCGGCCGGTCACTTCGAACGATCTCCTTCCAGGTCCCCTGGGACGGGAGAGTGTCGTCGTGTACTGGCAGCGGCCGCTCTGGAAGGAGCGTAACGTTGCTTGCCATAATGAAACCGCGGTAGTCATCGCCGTCGTACCGGAAGCACAGTCTCCCGTCTCGCGTCCAACTAGGGAATAAGCTGGAACCAGGTAGGCCGCTGAGCCGACGATAGGTCCGGCGTATCAAATCAACAATTACAATCTCGTACCCGGGCGCGCCTTCTTTCGGGGAATGAAAAGCGATGAATCGACCGTCCCACGAGAAGTCAGCCTTTGCGCCGGGCAGATGCGTATTGAATAGCCCTTTACAGTCTGACAAATCGCGAACGGCAACATGCCCTGCGATGAATATCGTGATGCGCCGTCCGTCCTTGGATATCAGTGGCCTTTGAGGTGGGCCACTCTTGTCGCATGAGGCGGCGCTACTCGCCGGCAGGCCCGCGCGGTCGCCCTGGAGGTAGTAGTACCGACCGATGATCGTAAGAATGAGGTCATGTCCAGACCGACGGGCCCAACTGAAATAGTCACCCAGGTTCGCCGGCGCGACGTCGGCGACGACATCGCCTGTCGTCCGATTCCAGATGCTCACGCTGGGAGTGGAATCCGGATCGGACAGGTAGATCAGGCGAGATCCGTCGACCGACCAATACGCGTCAAGTCCCGCACGCGTGAACAGGACGGCTCTCGTCCTCAGCGCCACGACTCTCAACATCCGTTTTAACGCAGTAGGGTGATGCGGGTCCGCTATCTCTGCTGAATATGCAAGCCTGCGACCGTCCGGAGAGATTCTCGCGTACGCGTAGATACCCTCCTCGACCGGAACAGACAGCACGCGCTCGAGATGTTGCGAGAGCGCGGCGGATAGCGGGCTTAAAATGAACAGAATGGCCAACACAGGCCGCGCCTTCGCGCGAACGATCGTGGTCGTTTGTTGGTTAGCGCGCGGCACTGAATTGCCCACTGTTAGTGGTCGACGTCGCTTTCGGCGGGAACAGCGTCGGCCAAGTTGTCTTGAGTCTATCGACGGCGACGGAATAGGCCCCGTGTTTCACCGAGCGACGCACCGATTGGCCGACGTAGCGCGTGATCATCGCCCCGAGTCCAAGTGGACTTGGAAAGCCCAGGATGGGTGCGACGTGTTTCAGCGCCAGGCCGCCCCTTTCCAGCAACCACGTTGCGCGTAACACGCGGGACCAACCCAAAACATGTCGTGCGGTCGGCATACCATCAGCCCTGAGCCACCACTCCAGAGTACGGGCCGGAACGCCTGCAGCGAGTGCGAGCTCCGTCACGCGCGTCTTATCGTATGACAGTCGAACGGCACACTCCATGGCGACGGCGAGTCGGGGCGAAGTCTTGTACAGCCAGATCGCACGCAATCGACTTTCAATTGCCACCGCCTGGGCCCATTCCCATTGAGCGAGCACGGTCCGTTCGAATCCGGGTGCATCAACGTCAACACCCCGGATTTGATACTCCCACTCTGTCAGCGCTGGCGGCGGTATACGCCGGTACGCCGCGAGCAGAGATAGTCTGCCCCGTACACCGGACAATGCGTTGTCAGGCCACCCCGTGACGCCCTCACCCGTCATGTCGATGAGCGCACAGTCAAACCGATCGAGATGCACTCCGGCTATACTCCTCATCTCGGCTACAACGACATGACACTGCCGCAGCCGATTCTCGACCTCAGTTCGATGGGAGTTACCCAGGGTAATGAGAAGGAGCGTGGGTCGGCTGTGACTGATGATCAGACAAGTTTCGCCGCTCATAAACACAAGCCACTCGTTGACGACAGCGACAGTTGCGAGCCACAGCGCTCGACGTAGACTCGGGCCTGCTGTGTCATGAGGACACGCGGCCGCTCCCGACGCCTATGCGTCGCGGCGTGGGTGTCGGTCCGTTGACCGCGATTACTAATATCGAAACACGAAATTAGCAACTTTTAATGAAACCAACGCATGTTTGCTGCAGGCGTCGCGCTCCCGTGTGCTCACGTTGTCCCAAGCCGCGACAGTCGGCTGCCATGAGGTAGAATCTCAAGTAGGCCCGAAATAAGAACGGCCGCCCAGGAGAGGGCGGCCGTATCCCACAGAGTTTCACCCAACGCTATCGTGAATCAACTATTCGCCCCGCCCCCAAATTATCAAAATTCATGATCGCATTAAAGACGAGCGGATACGTCCCAATCGTCTCCCCGCGATAAATAGGATTGATCGAGAACAACACGCTGTGCCCCTTCCCAAACGGCGAGTCCACCACCGCCGGCCGCTGCGCGATATCCCCACCGCCACTGAGCAGTCCCGACACCAACAGCTCATTCTGCGCCCCATACCGCAGAACTGCTCTCGGCCGCTGATCCGGCGGAATGATGTTCAGTGGGTTGCGCAGTTGGTCATCCGTCGGCTTCGCATACTCCCAGGGTTGCACGCGCTCGCGAGGCGGCGCCTTGAACCGATCTTCCAACGCCGGCCGCCCCTGCACTTCATCCACATCATCCGCCTGCCCACGCCCCGTCTCTCGCGCGCCACCACCCGCCCCACCCCGCCCACCAAATCCTCCACGCCCACCGGCAGTCGCCGAGACCCCAAACGACTCCCCGTCATTCGTATACGCCGCGACCCCATCCGCCACGCCATACACAATCGGCGACGCATCATCCACAATCCGCGTCTTCAAGAACGTGCCCGTGACAGTCCCACGCGACGCCGTCGACATCGACACACCATTCGCCAGCCCCTCATCCACCGCGAACTGCGCCGACGCCACCGCGCCGATGAACACGCCGCCGTTCTGCACGAACTTTTGCAACTTCTCTAAACCCTCGTAGCCCAAGCCCGGTCGCATGTCATCGGTCGAGTCCAGCACGCCGATGTTCGGCGTGAGCGCCGTCTTCTTCCACGGGATCGGATTGCGCCACATCGGCATGCCGTCCATCACCGACTTGGGCGAGCCGCCGCCCGGGCCAAAGATGATCACGTCGAACCGAGCGTTGAGATCCGGGATCTGCGACAGCGCATGCGTGTTGAGGTACGTGTACGGCACGCCCGCCTGATCGAGCGCGTAACGCCACCAGCCTTCCGTCTGTGTATTCTGCCACGTGTGCATCACCGCCACACGCGCCGCACGCACGGGATGCATCTTCACACTCGGCCCACTCGACACGGCGTTCACCTTGATGTCCGCGGCCTTCGCGGCGGCGTCGAGATCCGACTGTGAGACATTCGTGATCACGAGCGAGCCGCGGTTGTAATGCACGCGGTTCGCGTCGAACGGCTCTTCCGCGGCCTGCATGTCGGCGTTGCGCAGCTTGTAGCGCAGCGTGATCAGCCCGTTGTCGCCATTAGCATTCACTAAATAGGTCGAGCCCGAGCCGTTCACGCCCGCGCTCACCACCTTGATCTCGCCCTTCACCGGCTCCATCGCGACGCTCAACACCTTGGGATCGGTCACGCGCACGGCGTTCACCGCGAAGCCCTCGGGGAACGTCCAGCCGGTGTCGTCGTACGGCTGCTTCTGCGGATCGTTCGGCGACCAGAACTGATAGTCGAGCAGCGCATCCGCGATGCGCGAGTAGGGCTGATCCATCCGAATGATGTAGCTGCCCGCCGGGAATTCCTTCTGCTCGATGCGCGCGTTCGATCCCGCCTGCTGCACCGCGGCATCACCTTGCACCGGGCCCGCCGCACCCGCACCCTGCGCGCCGCCACGACCCGCGCCACGTCCACCGCGGCCACCACCATTCGCGCCGCCACCCTGCGCCACCACCTTCACCGGCACGCCGATCGAGAACGGCGCGGTGGCTCTCGAGATCTCCACGCGCTGCTTCTGGAGAATTCTGAGCAGCTGCGCCTGCGCGCCCGGACGCCGTTCATCAGCCGTCAGGATATACGCGGCCGGTCCTTCCGTATGCGCCTTGAGAATCGATCGCTTCGACTTCTCGTAGAAGTTCTCGAGAATCTGATAGCGATTACTAGCAATGTAATTCAACGATACTAACAAGCCCGTCTGCTCGTAATTGTTGTTGTTGCGCAGCGACCAGTTGACTCGAGGGAGCGGCGGATCCTGACGATACCACGTGCGGCTCGTCTCGTTCGCCGAAAGCGTGCGTTCCTGCGTGTCGGCACTGCCGCCGTTGCCGAACGTCTCGTACAACCGCGAGATGCCGTTGTGCGTCGCCGCAATGAACATCAGATAACCCGGCGACCACGTATCGAAGGTCCCGTGCGCGAACACGCCGGGCATCCCATACCGCGTCATCTCCTGCACGTTGTTCCAGCCGATCAACTGCCACTCGTTCGTCACGATCGGATCGAGCCACGAGTTGTACGGGCCGTCGCCCACGGTGTTGTCGTACAGGTACGCCACCGACTCGTGCAGATCGTGCAGCACCTGCGCCTTCTGATCGACGTACGTGTTGAGAATGTTCTCGCTCAGCTTGAGCGTCATGCCCATGGCGTCGCGATTGTTGTCGTGACGCACATAGTGGCCCCAGTACACGGCGTCGGGTGCCACCTCGTTCGGATGCGCCTTGTGCCAGTTGTACACGTCCACGACGCGATCGCGGCCGTCCACTTCCACCACCGGCGTGATGAGCGTGATGACGTGATCGCGAATTTGCTTCACGTACGGCGACTCATCGACCGCCAGGCGATACGCCAGCTCCATCAACGCGGTCGGCGCGCCGGCTTCCGTCGAGTGAATCGTTCCAGTTATGTAATAAACCGGCGCCGTGGTCGTCACGATCGCCTGCGCCTGCTTGTCGTCCATGTTGATGGTGCGCGGATCGGCGAGTTTCGCCAGCTTCGCGCGATTCGCATCATAGTTCTTCATCAGCTCGTCGCTCGCGATCGCGACGGCGATGTGCTCTCTGCCCTCTTCGGTGTGGCCGATCGAGTAGACCTTCACGCGGCCCGGCAGCGCCTTCTCGAGCTTCCGCATGTAGGCGTACACCTCTTCGGCGTACGGCAGCTTGCCCGGCGCGCCGGCAATGTCGCCGAGCTCCGCGGTCGGCGTCGGAACGCCGGCCTTGGCGGGCATGTAGTCCACGAGCGGCGAGAGGAAAAATTTCTCGGTCGTGTACTGATGAATCTTGTCGGTGTACGCCTGGTCGATCGGCTGATTCGGATTGCGGCCGGGACGCTGCGACGCGGGATCGGTGAACTGGGCGCGGAGCGGGACGGCGGATAAGGCAAGGAGTACCAGTAGGGCGAGTGAACGCCGCATGAATGCTGCCTCGAGCTGGGGAGGAGAGACCGCGGAACGAGAGTCGTGAAAGTTGGGGGGAGGAACGGGCTGCCGCCAGTTTTTTTGACGCCGGAAAGGGCCTATGCGCTCGAACGGTACGATCGACAATCGCCCGGTGCGGCTCTCCAGCCGTGGCGCGGACATCGTGAGACATGCCGAGTTGCCGAGTGGCGTCCGCCGAGCGTAGGGTTAATGCAGGGCGAACACGGAGACGAGATGGCTCAGCCCGCACCCGCTCGGGTCTATCTGACCGTAGAAGAATTCGAGCAATACGACGTGCCCGACGACATGCAGGCCGAGCTCGTGCGCGGTGAGCTACGTTTGATTCCGCTACCGGGTTTTCGCCACGGCGCGCTCGCGACGCGCGTCGCTCGACTCCTTGACGCGTTTGTCGAACCGAACCGGCTTGGGACGGTCACCGTCGGATCGGGATACGTGTTGGCCGCGCTACCGCGGACCGTGCGCGGACCGGACATCGCGTTCGTCTCGGCGAGCCGTCTGCCACCTGACATGGAGGCGGAACGGATCGCCCGCTTCCGTCCGGATCTGGCCATCGAGATTCTCTCGCCGAGCGAGCCGGCGAGTCGTCTCGACGAAAAGCTCGCCGATTACCGCGCGGCCGGAATTCCGCTAGCCTGGGTTGTCGATGGTTCGAGTCGCACGGTTACCGTCGTCACATTACGCGGTGCGCCTCGCACGTTACACCACGATGATGTGCTCGACGGCGGAACGATCCTGCCAGGATTCTCGTGTCGAGTTGGGGACCTCTTCGAGGGACTGCGCTGAGCTCTTGACGGACTATGTTCTTGCAGTACCCCTAGTCCGCGCTCAACGCCTCCGCCGGATTGATCCCCGCCACGCGCCGCGCCGGCACCCAGATCGCGGCGGCCGCAATCAGCATCACGCCGCCGAGCGCACCGGCCAGCACCAACGGATCGTACGGGCTCACGCCGAACGTGAGACTCGCGAGCAGCTTTGCCGACCCGAGCACCACCAGCAGTCCGACGCCCGCGCCGCAGATCACGACGACGGCGCCGTCACGCAGCATCAATCGAGGCGCATGTGCGGGATCGAGACCGAGCGCGATACGAATGCTCAGCTCCCGCGTGCGGAGGCGCACGGCGTACGCGATCGCACCATACAAGCCGACGATGCCGAGCAGCAATGCGGCCGCGGCGCCGGCGCCGAGTACGATGAGCGCGAACGTCATGCTGGCGCGCGAATCGGCGACGAGTTGATCGAGCGTTGCCGGGCGATGGAATGGGAGATTCGGATCGAGCGCGTGGAGCTCGTTGCGCAACGCGGCGGCGATGTTCGGCTGCGCGCCGCGCGTGCGAACGACGAACGCCATGTCGCGCGCGGTCGTGTTGGCCGTCGTATCGCCATTCGGTTCCTCGGCGAAATACACTTCGGACACGGGCGGCAGCGTGAGCGTCGAATCGCGCACGTCGCCGACGACGCCGACGATCGTGAACCATGGACCGTTCGCGGTTGGACGGAGTCGTTTGCCGACGCCCGAGCGGCCCGTTGGATCGTGCCAGACTTGCTCGACGTACGCGCGGCTCGCCACGGCCTCGTACGCGCCGCGGCGAATGTTCGCGTCGTCGTACGATTGGCCGGCGACGAGCGGAATGCGCATCGTATTGAAGTAGCCGCTCGACGTCGTCGTGGCCTGCACGACGGGCGGCAGCTGCGTCGCGACGTTCGCGCCGTTGTCGCCCCATACCGTCGTGCGATACGGATAGCCTTCGATCTCGAGCGGCAGCTTCGCGGTCACTGCAACTGAAGCGACGCCCGGCATCTTGCCGATGCGCTCGAGCGCGTCGCGATAGAAGCGCGCGACGTTCTCGGCGCCGTGATACGACGTCGACGGAAGAAACGTCCAGAACGTGAACACGTTCGACGCGTCGAACCCCGGCTGCACGGCGCGAAGACGCACGAGGCTGCGGCCCAGTACGCCGGACGCAGCAACGAGGGCGAGTGACATCGCGACTTCGGCGCCGACGAAGATCGCGCGCAGCCGTCGCGATGAGCGTCCGCCGGCGACAGTGCGGCCGCTGTCGCGCAGCGTGGCGACCATGTTCGGATCGCGAACGCGCAGTGCGCCGATCAATGCGCTCGCCGTGGCAAAAAGCAGCATGAGCGAAAGGGCGATGCCAACGACCGCGCCATCCACGCGCACCTCGTTCAATCGCGGCACGTTCGCGGGAGCGGCGTCAACGAGAAGTTGCACCGCGAAGACGGCGACGATCAACCCGATGCTCGCACCGACGCCCGAGACGAGCGTGCTCTCCAGCATCAGGTCCCGCCAGATCGAACCGGTCGATGCACCCAGCGCACGGCGCACCGCGATCTCGCGCTGCCGCGCCTCGCTTCGCACGAGTCTCAGCGACGAGACGTTGCTGAACGCGACGACGATGAGCAGCACGACCGCGCCGGCGACGAGCCACAGCACCTGATCGAATCCGCCGATGACGTCGTCGCGCAGCAAGTGAATGACCGGCGCCATGCGAGCTTTCTGAAGCACGAGCGCCGTCGAAACGCCGGGCCGCTGTTCGGGGAAGCGCTCGACGGCGCGCGGCAGAATCTGCGCGAGCTCGCGTTGCGCCGCGTCGGGCGTCACGCCGGGACGCAGCAGCCCGATGCCGTTGTAGCCGAAGCTGCCCAGGTATTTCGGGTTCGACGTATCGAGCGGAACCCAGACGGGCGTCTGTGCCTCGGGAAACGCGAACGATTCGGGCATCACGCCAACGATCGTGTGGGCGACGCCGTCGATCGAGATCGAGCGGCCGAGTACCGCCCGATCGGCGCCGAAGCGCGTGGTCCATAGGTGCTCGCCTATCATTGCGACGGGCTGCGCCCTGTTCGTCGCGTCGGATTGATCGAACGTGCGGCCGATCAGGGTGCGAGTACCCAGTGCGCCGAAGATCGACGGCGTCATGTATCCGACACGGACGCGCTCGGGCGCGACGTCTCGTGCATTCGGAAATTCGACCGTCGCGGCGAGCGAGACGTACAAGCCCATCGACTCGAAGCTGCGCGCGCTCTCGCCGTAGAGCGTGTACGTGCCGATCGACTGCTTGGCGACGGGCACGTCGACGCCGGGGAGTGTATGCCATATCCCGACGAGGCGATCGGCGTGCGCGTATGGCAGTGGGCGGAGCAGCACGGCGTTGACCAGCGCGAACACCGTGCACGCGGCGGCAATACACAGTGCGATCGTCGCGATGCTCGCGGCGGTGAACGCGCGGGCGTGGCGGAGGGATCGAATGGCGAAACGAAAGGTGGTCATTTCGCGGCTCGTGCGGTTGGAGTCGGGATAGTATGCGCGAGAAGACGGTTGGTTCCGTTATATGGTGGTGTCCGCGTGATTGGGAGGTCTCGGGGGCGCTACGGCTGGATCAATCATGGGTCGCGGAATTGACGGAATCGGACGAAATGTTCGCGGACACAATCAAGAGACAGATTCCGCGACCGATTCGCTGCTATCCGCAAAATCCGCGAACCCGAGAGAACGTGCATCTGTCCAGCCCAGGTTATTTCGCGAGCAGCGGATTCGACGAGCGAGATGATGGACGGTTCAACTCGACAACGTTCATTTTCTGCGCCGCCGCTCGCCTCCACCGTGATCGAGGCGAACCGTTGAAGATTCGTGACTTCCCGGACACACGCAAGTATCGGACTCTGATCGAAGTTGCGCCCATTAGAGCGCTCTAATCTCGGGCGACGTACGATTAACTCGTATTCAATGTTCTAAATGCACAAAGATCTCGAAACACTGACTCTGATTCTTGACCGACGCCGGTCCACCGCATAGCCTGGGCTCCGCGACGACGCGCTTTCGTAAACTGTGTTTCGCTGCTGACAGCGGAGAGATGCCGAATGACAGATCGACGGAACGTGTTTGCTGCTGCTGTGACTCTTCTGATCGTGATGGCCCCTTGGGCGTTGCACGCACAGGCGGATACGTCCGCCTGGTATTTCTGTACCGTGAATGCCACCGGTATCGGCTCGTACTCGCTGCCCGCGACTGATCAGACGATGGAGACGTTCGCCGTATCAAATTTTCTCATCGAGGACACCGGCACGGCGCCCGGATCTGGATCCGGCGCGTGGTACGATCCCGATCCGCCGGACGTGAAGACGTACAACTCCGCCCGTCAGACGGCCTATCAGTGGATGTCGCCGGCGGACCACTTCACCTGCACGCAGCACACCAATGCGGACGGCAGCAACGGCGGCATCCGCATTACTGATGACAATACACCGTCCGGATGGGCGCAGGTAATCGAGGCCGACGAAGTTGCGTCGAACAGCGGCGGCACCGGCGGTGGTGGCGGTGGGGACGCGTACTGCATCTTCTCAGTGAGCTACGACCCGTGGGGCGATGTTACCAGCATCGACAACACAGGAATCTGCTCCGACGATCCGAATACGTTAATCGCGCTTATCTGAACGCCCTCAACTGGTGATGTCATGTCGATACGCAACTACATAGTCGGAGCAGTGAGTGCCGGCGTGCTGACCGCGTGCGGACCGAGAGATGTTGCGGCGCCCCCCGCACGCTCGGCCGGCACCACGCCGGCGAACGCGGCGCGCTCGCTGACTGGTCCGCATTCGATGGTCGGAATCTCCGCCGGTCATATCTCGGATCAAGAGCTCGCCGCACACGCCGTCGGCGCGCGCCGGGCCGAGGAGGCAGCGGCCACGGCGATCGTGCTCAGCCGCATGCCGACGGCGCAGGACCGCGCCGAAATGCAACATACGTTACTCGACCCGCACACCCGAGTCGTCGCATATCCAGATTCGGTGGTGGCCGCACAAATCTCCGCGATCTACCATATTCGGGCCCTCGATGCGCTCGTCTCGAGGCGCGACGCCTTCAAGGGTGCGGCGCGATGGTCCGGCGCGACCGTCACGCTCGCCGTGTCGTCCGATCCGCAATTCGCGCATGGCATCGCAACGATCATTCGAGCGGCCAACAGCTACAAGCAGGCGACGATTGTTATTCCACCGAACACGACGCCCGAGGCGCTTGCGAGCACGATCGGAGATCTTCAGGGCCTGCGGAACCAGTTTGGCGACGCACCACTGGCTGCGCAGCGCGTGACGGTCAATGGTATTGCGGCCGGTCTCCGTATCAGCGACGCAACGCGGCTGCGCTACACGACGTATCTCGCCGCAGCGGGGTCAGCCCCTCCGTCGAACTTGCCCGGAGTAGGCATCGTCCATTCCATTCAGGTGAAAGTATCGCCGGTAGCTGGCAACCAGACTCGCTGAGGATTGTTGGGCATTCCATGGCACGTGTGATTCACGAAGTGGTACCGCGGGCATCTTACCGCCCGCGGTGCCACACTCGCCGGTCGATCCTCGACGCGAAGACGCTCGCATACGCGCTGGCTGCGACGGCGAGCGCGTTGCTGTCATCCTGCTCCTTGTCGCCGAAACGCGTCGCCGCCGCATCGCCAATGCTCGCCCCCGCCAGCACGCTTGCTCCGCCGACGAACGCGTTGGTGCTGCATCTTGCGTCGTTCGGCATCATCGGAGGCCGACACGACCGCGTACCACCAGCGCGGCTGTCGTGTCACGCCGTCATCGCGGGGTGGATCGCGATATCCGGTCCGCGGTGGATCGCCGTGGACACAATCGCCGCATGCGCCGCAGACGGCCTGCCCCTGACGAGAGGTCGTGACGCGGTCGCGATCGTCGCGGACAGCGGAACGCTCGCCGGCGGTGCCGCCGACCAGCTCGGCTTCATGAGTACGATCACACCGCAGGTCCTCCCGCACGCCGCGGGCAGCATTGGAGTGCTGCGGGGAGATACACTGTGGGTGAGAGCCGTCTCGGACAGTCGGCTCGAGCGAGTCTACGCGCGGTAAGAGGCCGAGGCGGGTGCGCGAGCGGGCGCGGTTACGGCGCGAAGGTTACTGCCCTGGTCCCTCCTCGGGCACAACTTCCGCGAAAAACTCGGCGAGGTTCAACGTGAACGGCTCACCGGCCCCTCAGGACGCCACATGAGCGTTTCCGAAACTACTTCCGGCCGCTCATCATCGGGATGCCAGAGCTCGAACGTGCGAGACCAGCCGTCGACGATCCAGTAATCGGCCACGCGATTGCGTTGATAGACGGGACGCTTTTTCACGCGATCGTAGCGCGCCGAGCTTGGCGAGAGCACCTCGACGGCGAGACGCAGGTGACGGATGTAGTCGCTTGGTTTGCGTAACTCGCCATTTGGCACAACCAGCAAATCCGGCTGAAGCCACCGCTTGTGTCGTTGCGCGGGCATACCCATATAGTGCTCGGCGGGTGCGGGTGAATGCAACTCGGCGCGTAGCGCTCTCTCCTTCTGTCATCCCGAGCGGAGGCGCGTAGCGCCGCAGTCGAGGGACCCCCTTCACTACGGAGAACTCCTCCGTCGGGATGGAGGTCCTTCGACTCGCTTCGCTCGCTCAGGATGACAGAAGAGTCATTCCGCTCTGAGCGAGCTCGCCGGATCCACTCGCCCCGCGCGCCACGCCGGCACCAGCGTCGCCAACGCCGCCGCCCCCATCAACGCAATCACCACAAACCCGAGCACGAACGGATCACTCGGCGTCACTCCATAGAGGAGACTGGCGACAAGCCGCCCCGCCGCGATCGATGCGATGACACCGAGCACGATGCCAATCGCGACCACGCGCATGCCCTGCAGCATCACCAATCCGACGACGTTTCGCAGCGTCGCGCCGAGCGCCAGACGAATGCCGAATTCATGCAGGCGATGATTCACCGCGTACGAGATCGTGCTGTAGATGCCCACCATCGCCACGATGAGCGCGAGCACACCGAACGCCGTGAACAGCGACGCACCCAGGCGCCACGGCCGATACTCCGGCTCGAGCCGCTCCTCCATCGTTTTGAGGAACGGATATCCGCCGGGAAATTCCTTCAGCACTTGCGCGCGAATTTCCGTCTCCGCGCTCGCGAGCGCGCTGGGAGTGACGCGCACGATGACGAGATTCGCGGCGAAGTCCGCCGGGTTCGGCAGGTGACCGAGCGGCAGATAGTACATCGGCTTCGGCTCCTCGATCACGCGACCCATGCGAGAGTTCTCCGCGACACCGACGACGGTGTAGCACTCCGACGCTCGCGAGTCGAAGCGAATGCACTTGCCGATCGGATCTTCGTTCGGCCAGAGCCCGCGCGCCATCTCCTCGTTCACGACGACGCCGCGCGGATTCGCCTCGAATCCGGCGCCGCGAACCATGCGCAATCCCGTGGTCGCGAAGAATTCAGGGCTCACCGCGGTGAGCGTCGGCATCCAGTTCTTCCGCGACCCGAGGGAGTCGCGTTCGGTAAAGAATGCGGTCCACGAGAAACCGGCCATCGGTTCCATGCTCGAGAGTGCCACACGCTCGACGCCCGGCACGCTCGCGATACGTTTGCTCAACTCGCCCAGGCGCGCGGGAATCGTTGGATCCTTCCGCTGCTCGGCGGCGTCGAAGCTCACGCCAACGCTCAGGATGCGATCGCGATCGAAGCCGATGTCGAGACTCCGCACCGCGGACAAACTGCGCACGAACAGCGCGGCACCGATCAGCAGCACCACGGACAACGCCGCCTGCGCCGCGACGAGCACCGAGCGCAGTCGCGCATACGGCACACGACCCACCGATCCGCCGATCTTGAGCGCGTCGGTCAATTGGGTCGACGCCGACTGGAGCGTGGGGATCAGCCCGGCCGCGAGCCCGCCGGCAATCGCCAGCGCGAGCGCGACGACGAGCACGCTGCCGTCAACCGCCGGCGTGCTCCAATGGACATCGGGCATGAGCAGCGTGCGCAATACTCGCCCGCCAACGAATGCAACCGCGATCGCGAGGAATGCGGCGCCGAGCGAGAGGATGAGCGTTTCTACGAGCAACAGTCGCACGAGCCGCACGCGTGAAATGCCGAGCGCGAGACGAACGGCGACTTCGCGCCGCCGACGGAGCGCACGCGCGAGCAGCAGGTTCACGAGGTTGCCGCACGCGATCAACAGCACGACGAACGAGACGCCGGCCAGCCGAATGGCGATCTGCTGCTCCTGCGACTTCTGTCCCGGCCCATTCGCCGCGACGATACTACCCAGTTGCACGACCGCCGCCGTATCGCGTCGACCGCCGAAGTCGAGTTGCCGCAGCGCGAGTGCGGTGCGCTGCTCCAATTCGGATTCACTCGCGTTGCCCTGCGGGCGTACGAGCATCGTGAGCCCGTTGACATGCCAGTCTCTCCACCACGGTGTCTTCGCCGAGGGACTCCCGTACGACGACAGCGGAAGCCAGACGTCCGCCGCGTCGAGGTCGACGCCTGTGAAGCCGTTGGCCGCGACGCCGATTACCGTGTAGACGCTGCCGTTGATGCGCAGGTGGCGGCCCAACACATGCGCGTCACCGCCGAGCGAGCGCCGCCAATAAGGTTCGCTGACGACGACCACCAGCGAGCGATTGCTAAGATCGTCCTCGTCGCGCGAGAACAGCCGGCCGAGCGATGCGTGTACGCCAAGCATGGCGAAGTAGTCGCTCGTGACGAGGCTCGGGCGAATCTCGCCGACCGACTGGCCGTCGGCGAGACGTGACTTGGTCGGCTGGCGATAGACCGTCGCGCGCGCCCGATCGCCGACGGCGTCGCGGATGGCCTCGAACTGCTGGTACGCCATGATCGTCGTGAAACGCGGGCCGTCGGAATAGTTCTGCCGGAACCAGACGCGATGCACGCCGGCCGGCGCAACGACGCCCGCCGGAGGACGAAGAAAGACGGCGTCGAGGAAGCTGAACATCGCGGCGTTGGCGCCGACCCCGAGTGCCAGCGTGACGAGCGCGGTCAGCGTGAAGCCGGCGTTGTTGCGCAGCGAACGGACGGCGTAGCGAATGTCAGCGGCGAGATCGCGCATCATTCCCCTGGATGGTCTCGCTCGGTGAGACGCCGCGAACGCAAATTCCGTTGCCTGTTGTCATCCTGAGCGCGAAGCGCGAAAGGATGACGGCTACTGTTTCCGCAGCAGCTTGCTCAACCGCTGCAGTTGCCTGGTATTCCTCACCCGACAACTCCCCGGCGCGACATCGGGGCTCGCCGCGCGCGTCGAGTCCATCGCGAGCGACGAATCCATCCAGTCGCGCGCGAGCTTCGAGAGCAGCCAGCCGAGCGGCGGCGACACGACGCGCGCGCGGCCTTCCTCGAGGCGCGCGGAATCCGCCGAGGTCTTCGCGCCACCCGTCGCCTCGACGTCGAGCGTGCCGCACACGTCGAGCTCCAGGAAATCGAATCCCATCTTGTACCGCATCTGCGCCACCGCGAGCTCGCCGCGCGCATCGCGCGTGTTGAGGAGCGCACGAATCGGCGCCATCACTTCATTCGCCCATGTGCCGTGCGTCCGCGTGACGGAATCGGGTACGGCGGTGTGCGCCTCGCCGTCGCAGCTCACCGGGTCGTTGCAGAGATACAGCACGATGGGCCGAACGTTGGCGCGCTGCGGGCTCGACTCGATGAGCCCAAGGACTTCCTGGAGCGTGACGAGTCCCGAATTCTCGAAGTAGCCGCCGTCCACGACGTGGCCGAGCTCCACGCCTTCCGAGGTTGGACTCACGAGATGACCGGCGGGACTGACGATGGTGAATCGCGCGCTGTTGTGGACGGCCGCGAACAACGGGAGATCGGCGTGCAGCAACTGCAACACGTCGGGTGAATCCTGGAGTACGTTGGTGACGATCACCGGCGATGCGACGTACCGTCTTCCGGTCTCGACATGCGTCGAGTTGAGAAACAGCGTCGGCATGGATACGCGGCTCGCCGAATCGCCGCTCAGCGACAGCAGGCCTTCGTGCATCGTCGGACGCGCGACGGTGTGCTCGTAGGAATCGTCCCACGAGTCCTCGAGTCCGCGCGAGCGATCGAACGCCATGATCGGCCAGGGGAGGAAACGCTGGAGCATGTCGGGCGCGACCATCTTGGCCAGGAGCGGCGACAGGAAATCATCGCCCATGAAATCCTTGACGCACGTCGTGTACGAGTGCGCTTGCGCCGTGTCGGCACACGGCAGCTTCGTGCGCGACCGGCCCGCGTCTCGCGCGACGGCCGTAAACATCGCGCCGCCCAAACTGCCGCCCGAGACGCTCGAGATGGCGAACAAATGCGGCACGAACGACGAATCACGATCCTCGGCCGCGGCAAGGCTGAGCGCCGTCCAGTACGCGGCGCGCAAGCCGCCGCCCGAGGCGGCGACCAGAATCATCGGCACGATCGGCTTGCTGTTTGCCGCTCCGCGCGCCGCAACCCACTGATCGAGCTGCGCCGCGGCCGTGACGCGCGGCGGCTCGACGGCCTTTACAGAACTCTCATCGGCCATCGTGCGAACGCGATGGTTGTCGTTCCACATGCTGAACAGGAACGCCGCGGCAATCGCGAGCCGCACGATCGGAACGCGGAAGCGCGCGTTCGCCCACACGGCGACGCTGCCGAAGAAGACCGCGTTCGCCACGACGAGCGACAGAATCCACACCGGGCCAATCGCGCGGCCGACGGGAACGGGCACGTACGCGAAGAGCAGCAGCAGCGTGGTGGTGATCACGGTCGCGATCGCCAGCTGTCGTCTCAGGCGCGCTCGGAGGAGTACGTCATCGTCGACGTCGAACGCCTCGAAATGATGCGGCCTGCCGGCGGCGACTCGCACCTCGCGGCGATAGTAGACGAAGAGATAGAAGAACCACGTCGAGACGAGACACAACCACGCGGCAATACGAAGCAGGTACAACCCGCGCGCCGTGTCGTCCCACGCGCCACTCGGCGGCAACAACACAACGAGGCCGAGCGCGCACGCGATGATCGCGCTGCCGAGCCGTCGCGCCGCGTAGTCGAGCGAGGCGTTCATGTCGGGGTCGTCCGTCGCCGCGGGCAGTGCGAACCGCGGCAGCATCAACACGCTCGGCGCGAACCGCTCGAGCAGCGTGACGCCGAGCAGGCCGCCCACGGCGGACAGCGCGAAAGCCGTGAGCGCGAGACCGGCGTTCGCGAACGCCGCGCCGCAGAGCGCGAACATCGCGACGCCGAGCACGCGCGGGAGATGCGTGGCGAAGAACGGATACCACGTCGATGCTTGTTCCGACTTGGCGTCGAGGCCGAGCTGCATCAGTCGCCGTCCGCAATACCACACCATCGTCGACGCGAACGCGATGGCCAGCACGGACTCGAGCGTGTGGATCACGCGATGGTCGCCCTCGGAGACGCGCTGCAGAATGTCCTGACCCTGGCCCACGAGCAACAGCGGCAAGGCGCCCAGCGCGACGGCGAGCACGCTGAATCGCAGGCGACGCAGCACGATTCCTCTTGGCCCCGACAACAATTCAGCGGCGATCGACCAGATGGAGCCGAGTACGAGCAGCCACTTGAGCGAGGCGCCGATCGAGCCGATGACGACCGCGGCGCCCACACCGGTCGGAATGGAGCTCGTCGCGCCCGCTGGAGAAAAGCCAATTGAACGACCGGCCAACCAGAGCGGCACGTTCTCGATCGTGAGATCGATCGCCGCCGCGACGAGCGGCAGCACGATGAACAGCCGGCGGCGGTGCTTATCAGTCTGTGCATGGACCGGCCGCCAGTCGTCGCCGGCTTCGTAACGCCGCCAGCGTTCGGCCCACAAATAGGTCGTGCTGAGCGCGAGCGCATAGCCGACGGAGAACAAGCCGTCGGGCAGGATGCTCGAGATCACTCCGTTGCGGCACGCGCCTTCGGCGCCGAGCAGGGCGGCGAATCGCGACGCGGAGAACGACACCTCGAGCCGCATCAGCGGTACGGGCAAGTTGAGGCATCCTGACGTGATCATCGCGTTCGTCAACAACGCGGTGCCCACGGCGATCGCGGCCGCGACGATGACGACGAACGCCGGGCTCGTGCGCTGTGAGGCCACGTCGAACCAGCGGCGCGCCGCGTCCGTCACGCGATAGAGCAGCGGCGCACGGTGCGCCGGGAGTACGGCGGCGGTCGATGCGTTGTACTTCGGCGTATCGGGACGATCGAGATGTGGCTTCACAAGCGACCGGTGGCTAGTGACCGCGGCACCAAATCCCGCTCTGGCGGCATCGCCCTCGAGAATGCGATAAGATGAAGCGGCGCGGAACCGACCGCCAGATTGCGATGGGTAATGGGCGATGGGCGACAAACGACGGCAGCGACCACCATCTGTTTGCGTTTTCTAATTCCTTCGAGGCTTCGCCAATGTGGAAGGATTTCAAGGCGTTCATCATGCGCGGCAACGTCGTCGATCTCGCGATTGCCGTGGTCATCGGCGGCGCGTTCGGCGCGATCGTCAAGTCGGCCGTCGACGACGTCATCATGCCGCCGATCAGTCTGATCACAGGCAAAGTCGACTTCGCGAACCGATTCGTGCTCTTGCGGCCGGGCACGAAGGCACCGCCGCCGTACGCCACGGTCGCCGAAGCGAAGGCGAACGGCGCGGTCACGCTCAACTACGGCGTGTTCATCAACAACCTGATCGCGTTTCTGATCATCGCGATCGTGATATTTCTCATATTGCGCGCCGTGAACCGCATGTACAACAAGCCCGCGCCGGCCACCGACAACGCTCGGCCCTGTCCCTACTGCACGTTGTCGGTGGCGAAGGCCGCCACGCGGTGTCCGCACTGCACGTCGGACCTCACGGCACGATCGGCCGCACCGTCTCCGTGATCGCCGGCAGCTTTCCTTCCATCTGCTTGTTGAACGCCGCGAGATCGCCGTCGACGAGCGAGCGATACGCCGTCTTCGCCGTTGCGAGCTGCTTCTCGATGTCGCCAAGCCAGGCGATGGACGCGTCGGTCGGCGCGTAGTCGGCGCCGCCCGCCACGTCGCCGGCGCCGGTGCTGATCGTGCCGTTCAACCAGATCAGCGCCATGTAGGGACTGAACGGCTCGACATAATACTTGTCGTCGCTCTCCATGTCGGATTTCGTGAGCAGCATGAGCTCGACGTCCATCATCTTCTTCTCGAGCGACGCCAGCGCGCCCGTGACGTCGGCCTTGCTCGCGTTCGCCTTCTCCTGATCGGCGATCTGCTTTCGCATCACCTCGAGGCGGTTGATCATGTCGACCGCGGAGTTCATGTCGTCGCGGACGCGGATGCCCGCGCGCGCGGACGCCACGAGATCGGCCTCGGTCGTGGTGATCTGCGGATCCTTGATGATCTCGAGCGGACTCGTCGTCGTGATGCCGTTGACGCTCAGCCGCACCGTGTACATGCCGGGCAGCGCGAGCGGACCGGACGTCTGCGCGCCCTGAATGCCCCAGTGCGTGACCGGCCGCGTTTGACGATTCTTGAATCGCGGTTCGTCGAAGATGAACGGATTGTCCGGCGCCGGCGTGCGCATCGCGACGACGCGCGGCGGATCGTAGCGCAGATCCCACACCGCGCGATTGTAGCCCACCCGCGTCGGCACCTGCATGGTGCGGACGACCTTGTTCGCCGAGTCGAGAATCTCGAGGCGCGCCGGACGCGCCGACACCGTGTCGAGACGGAACGTGATGTCCGCGTGTCCGCTGCGCGCCTGGCGATACCCCGGGTGCGGCGGATAGAGACGCGCCGCGTTCGCCGTGACTTCGACGGGCTGCTTCGTCTCGAGCGGCGCGATGTCGCGCAGAATGTAGATGCCGCGCCCGTACGTCGACACGACGACGTCGTGCCACCGCTTCGGCACCACGATCCACGACACCGCGGTGTGCGGCAAGCCCTCGTTGAACTGCGTCCAATGCGCGCCGTCGTCCAGTGAGTAATAGAACGCGTGCCCGGTGCCGGCGAACAACATGCCCTTGCGATTCGGATTCTCCGTCACGGCCATCACGTAATCGAGCGGGCTCGTCGCCGGCAGATCGCCCGTGATGTTCTTCCACGTCTTGCCGAAGTCCGTCGTCTTGAAGATGTACGGCTTGCGGTTATCCATCATGTGGAAATCGACGGCGACGTAGGCGGTGGCCGAGTCGAAGTGCGACGGCTCGATCTTGCGCACGGTGCCCCACGCGGGCATGCCCGCGGCGGTGAGACCGGGCGTGACGTCGGTCCACGAGTTGTTCGAGCCGCCGCCGGTGGTCGTGTACCACAGCTTCCCGTCGTTCGTGCCGGCCCAGATCAACCCGCGCTCGATCTCCGACGGCGCGATCGCGAACACGACCTCGCCGTAGAACTGGCCAAGGTTGTCTTCGACGATGCCGCCCGACGACACGATGTACTTGGGATCGCGCGTCGAGAGGTCGGGGCTGATCTCGCTCCAGCTCTGGCCGCCATTAGAGGTCTTGAATACCACCTGACAGCCGTAGTAGACCGTATTGTGATCGAACGGATCGATCGCCAGCGGCGGCGTCCAGTGGCAGCGATACTTGAGCTTGTCGGGCGGCGAATCGAGCGTGTGAATCCACGGGCTCACCGAGCGCGCGCGCTTCGTGCGATGATCGTAGCGCGTCACTTCGTTTCCGTAACACGATGCCCAGACGATGTTGGGATCGGTGGGGTCCGGTAATGTGAATCCGGATTCACATCCGCCGAGGCCGTGGTCCCAGGTCGAGGAGCCGCCGAAGCCGCCGCCCCCGCCGCCGCCTCGACCTCCGCCGGTGGTGTCGTCCGCCGGGACGGGGGTCCCTCGACTCGCTCCGCTCGCTCGGGATGACTGGGGAGAGGGCGCGCGGGAGCTTGTCATCCCGAGCGTAGCGAGGGATCCCCGTCCCGACGGAGGAGTCCCACGCCCGCGCGCCGCCGTCGAATCCGCATTGCCCCGACCACGGCCACCGCCACGCCCACCTCGCGCAAATTCCGCCGCGATGCCGCGCGTCGCCTGCGCGCCTTCCGGTGCGGTGCTCGGACCGCGCATCGTCCCGTTATCCTGCCGATTGCCATACACCCAGTACGGCACCTGATTGTCGACCGCGACGTGATACATCTGCGCGATCGGCAGTGCCACCGACAGAAAACCCTTCCCATGATCGTTCGTGAGCCGCGCGCCGAGATCGTTCGTCAACCCGAAATGATTGCCGTTCTTCGGGTCGATCCAGATGTCGTGATTGTCGCCGCCCCACGGCACTTCGACGAACGATTTGCCGCCGTCCTTCGACTGGAAGAAGCTGCTGTTCGCGAGCAGAATCTCGTCCGGATTCGCCGGCATCACAGCCAGATGGATGTAATACCCCGCTCGGCCTATGAGAGCTCTCTGATGGTTGACGACCTTCCACTTCACACCGCCGTCGTCCGAGCGCCATACTGAACCCTGATCGGCGGTTTGAATCAGCGCGTACACCCGCTTCGAGCTCGACGGCGCGATCGCCACGTCGATCTTGCCGATCGGCGGATGCGGCAGCCCCGGATCGATCACCTGCTTCCAGGTTTCGCCGGCGTCGCGCGACACGTACACGCCATCCTTCGGCTCCTCCGTGCCGCTGAACATCGCCCACGTGTGCATCACGACGTGCCACATGCCCGCGAAGAGCACATTCGGGTTCTTCACGTCGAGCGAGAGCCCCGAGCATCCATAATTGCCGCCGACGTACAACACGCGCTTCCAGTTCTTGCCACCGTCCGTCGTCTTGTACACGCCGCGCTCTTCCTGCTCGCCCGTCGCTCGGCCCAATGCACACACATAGACAACGTTGGGATTCGTCGGATGCACGATGATGCGCCCGATGCGCCCCGTCTGATCGAGGCCCATGTGCGTCCACGTCGCGCCCGAATCCGTCGACTTGTAGATGCCGTCGCCGAACAGATCGGCGTCGCGAATCGCCCACCCTTCACCGGTGCCGGCCCACACGATCGACGGCTTCGACGGTGCGACCGCCAACGCGCCGATCGCCTGCACCGGCATGCTGTCGAACACCGGGCGGAACGTGGCGCCGCTATCGGTCGACTTCCACACGCCGCCCGACGCGGCGCCCAGGTACCAGACGCGCGCATCGCCCGGCACGCCCGATATCGACGCGATGCGTCCACCCTCCGCGGGTCCCATCATCTGGAAACGGAACGGATCGGGTATCGGTGCGCGGGGTAAGGGTGTATTGCCTCGTTGCGCGAAGATCGCGCAGGGAACGAGAAGCGCGGCGAGCGCGCGGAGTGAAGTGCGCATCAAATGCATCAAGTGGGGTCTCGGATCAAACAGAGTGCATCCCGACGATCAGGAGTACGTAACGGTAGAGATAGAACACGAAGGTGATGACGAATGCGCCGGCAATCCCGGAAAGCACCGTCCTCAGCTTGCTCATATCGTACGCTCGCAGGAGCGCGCGGGCCAGATACATCGCGAGAATGATGGCAAGCAGCTCTGTCCACAGCTGGATGCCTGCGTCGTTGCTCATCGGATGCCCGAGCGGTCGCAGAATCCACCGGTTGGTGCGGATGATGAGCTCGAGCGTGACGGGAATCGCGATGAACACGAACGAATAGAAGTGCATCGAGAACACGATGTCCTTGACGAGCGATTGGCGGCGCCCCGCTGCCATGACGGCGACGCAGATCGCGAAGAACGGCACCATCAGGATCACGAGCGATTTGGCCTGTTCGTGACTCGTGGCGTCGTACGCCGCCTGGAAGGCGACCGAGTCGCGTTTGGTCGCGACCATGCGGTCGTGCGCCATCGCGCGCGCGGACTGCGACCACGGCATGCTCGTCGTGTGCACCGACAGCGGCGTATCGAGAATCGAAAAACGTTCGGCAGACGACCAGACGAAAAAGAGCAGGTTGAGCGCCAGGAACAGTTGCAACGGCGACAGATATGGCAGCCGCGCGCCGCGCATGAACTGCGCGGTCAGCTCGCCGGGGCGCAGCAACAACAGCTTGAGCGTGCGAAACGTCCGCCCATCGAGGCTTCCGATGGCGTCGATGACGTTCTCTTTCGTGAAGTGGAATATCGAGTACGAGCGGTCGGCGGCGCGCTTTTCGCCGCATTCGGGGCAGAAAGGCGTGCAGAGCGCGGCGCCGCAGGTGACGCATCGCTCCGTTGGCTCGGAAGCAGGGTCGGCGGCCGGGAGTACAGTGGCGGTCATGACGCGGATAGAGTATCACCCGCGAGACGGAGCCGGAATGGCCCGCCCGGGTCATCCCGAGCGGAGGCGCGAAGCGCTTCACCCTTTGTCATCCCAGGCGAGCGAGCGTAGCGAGCGCTCGGGATGACACTTAGCTGTCATTCAACGCCACGATCGGCGCCACGCGCATTGCCCGCCGTGCAGGCAGATACATCGCCAGCAACGCGACCGCGAGCAGCGTCGCACCGACGCCACCGAGCGTCACGGGGTCATGCGTCGTGACGTGATAGAGCTGTTGCCGCAGCACCGACGTCGCGAGCAGCGAGAGCCCAAAGCCGATCACGAGACCACTCACGATCGGCGCCAACCCGCGACGAATCACGAATTGCCACACGCGCCCGGGCGTCGCGCCCAACGCCATGCGCACACCAATCTCGTGCGTGCGCTGGCTGACGAAGTAGGAGACCACGCCGTAGATGCCCACCATCGCGAGAACCAGCGCGATGCCGCCGAGCGTCGATAGCAAAATGGTATTCATGCGCGCGGTGGCGAGCGATTCCCTTCGATAACTCTCCATGCTCCTCGCGTCGGCGATCGGCAGCGACGGATCGATGTGCGCGATCACCTCGCGAAGCGGACGCACGAGCGTCCGCGGATCGGCATCGCGATTCCTGGTCTTCAGCACGACGATGAGCGAACGCTGAAGCAGCGGCCACAGATACTCCGGCGTCTGCTCGACCGGCGAGTAAAATTCGGGCCGCACCGGCTTGTCGAGCCCCGCATCGTGCAGATCGCCGGCGATGCCGATCACCGTCATGTAATGCGGCGCTGCTCGGCTCTGCGACAACGCATCGACCCGCTTGCCGATGGTCTCGCGCGGATCGAGGGCGGGCCACAACTTCCTGGCCATCGCCTGGTTGATCACCATCACCGGCGGCGAGCTCGCGCGATCGGTCTTCGCGATGTCGCGTCCGGCAAGCAGCGGAATGCCCATCGTCGCGAGATAGCCGTCGCTCGCCAGGCGCATGTTCGCCGACGGCGGCTTGTCCTGTCGCTCGCCTTCGGCTTCGATGGAAGAATTGAGCGCCGAACCGGAAAGCGGAGGCAACAGCACCAGCGACGACGAACGCACGCCGGAAATGTGCGCTGCTTCGTCGCGCACGCTCTCGAACAGCCGCACGATCGACGGCCCGTCGGGGTAGCGCGATTCAGGAAGCATCAGTCGCGCGGTCAGCACGCCGCGTGGATCGAAGCCCGGATCGACATGCTCGATGAGCCAGGCGCTGCGAAGCAGGAGGCCCGATCCAACGAGCAGCGTGATCGCGAGCGCGACCTCGGCCGTCACGAGCACGGCGCGCAGACGATCGCGTCCGCCGCGACTGCTCCGTCCACCTTCACGCAACGCGCCCTGCAACTGCGGACCGGCCGAGCGAAACGCGGGCAGCAGCCCGAAGACGATCGCGCTCACCACACCGACGCCCAGCGTGAAGCCGAACACGCGCCAATCGATGCCTGCCTGCTCGATTCGCGGAACATCGCTCGGCGCCACGGTGACGACGAGCTTGACGAGCGCGAATGCGATCGCGAGTCCGAGCACCGATCCCGTGACGGCGAGCACCAGGCTTTCCGTGAGCAGTTGCCGCACGAGCCGGCCGCGACCGGCGCCGAGTGCGGCGCGAATCGCCAGCTCCTTCGCGCGTGTCGATCCGCGCGCGAGCAGGAGGTTGGCGACGTTCGTGCACGCGATGAGCAGCACGAAGCTCACGGCGCCCAGGAGGATCATGAGCAGATCACGGTAGTCGCCGACGAGGTCGTCGACGTAGCGATGCATCTGGATCGCATACTGATTTACGGGCCGGGTGCGTTCCGGAATTCGCTCGGCCATGGTGCGCTCCGCGGCGGTCGCGGAAGCCATTGCCCGCTCGAGCGTGACACCCGCGCGAAGCCGCGCGACGATCGGCAGATAGTGCTCGTTGTACTGCACCCTCTGCTCGGGCGTGAACGCGAGCGGCACCCAGATGTCTTCGGAGCCGTTGGTGAAGTCGAACGAGGACGGCATGACACCGATGATGGTCGACTGCCGCCCGTCGAGCGATACCGTGCGGCCGACGAGCGACCGTTCGCCATTGAAGTGCGACATCCACAGGCGATGGCTGATGACGGCCACATTCGGAGCGCCCAGCTCGTCGTCGTGCGCGGTGAACGCGCGGCCGATTTGCGGCTGCACACCGTACACGGCGAAATAGTCGTGCGCGACGCGGCCACCCTGGATCATCTCCGGCGCGTCGCCGGTTTTCATCGCGATCCCGACCTCGAGAATTCCGGCGGCAACGTGCTCGAATTCGTGCACGTTACGCATCGCGAAAAAATCGGGCACCGAGGGCGAGTGCGTATCGCCGTCGGTGCTCGCGTAGACGACCACGACGCGGTCGGCGTGATCGAACGGCAGCGGACGGAGCACGACGGCGTTCAAGACGCTGAACACCGCGGCCGTGGCGCCGATGCCAAGCGCGAGCGTGAGGACAGCGATGGCGGCAAACGCGGGGGCCTTGACGAGCTGCCGCAGCGCGAACGCGACGTCCTGCGTCAGCTCATGCCGATATTCGGCCTTTCGTTGATTGCGGTCGCGCTCCTGCGCATAGCGGCGGCATTCGGCGTCGACCGCGGCGGCGTTGCCGAAGCGGCGCGCGGCTTCGGCGCGAGCATTCTGTTCGGACATTCCATGCTCCACGAGCGCTCGCGTGGTCATCTCGAGGTGGAAGGCGAGCTCGCTCTCCACTTCGTCCTCGATCGATGCGCGCCAGAACGGACGGCGCGTCATGTCGGCAGCAGCAGCGGCGCGATGGCTTCGACGAATGCGGCGAACTCCTTCGTCTCGGCGCGAAGCTGCCGGCGGCCCTTGTCGGTGATGTTGTAGAACTTTGCCCGGCGTCCGAGCTCGGAGGTTCCCCAGTCGGCTTCGATCCAGCCGTCGCGCTCCATGCGATAGAGCGCGGGATAGAGCGAGCCTTCCTCGACCTGGAGCGCGTCGCGGGTTTGTTCGCGGATCCAGGAGACGATGGCGTAGCCGTGGCGTGGGCCGAACGTCAGCGTTTTGAGGACGAGTGCGTCGAGGGTGCCGTGGAGGGAGTCTTTGGGCATGGGCGTCGGGGCGATGTCATCCCGAGCGGAGGCGCGCCGCGCCGGAGTCGAGGGGACCCCGTATGCCGAGGAGAGCGCTCTGTTCAGAATGGTGTTGCCTAGATGTCTAGACCAACATTCACCGATGATACCTAGCTGTCAAGGCTACGTTCCCTCGCCGCGTTCTACGCGCGGTTAGGATTCACCGAACTCCCCGACGATCCGCCCCCCGCTCCTATATAAGTTCGCTGATGCTTCTTCCCTTCCTCGCCGCGTTCCAGCTCGGCTTGGGCGTTCCGCCGCGCGTGTACAACGGCCGCGCCGGCGACACGCAGGTGGCCGCCCCGCGCATCGACGCCGACGTCGTCATCGACGGTCGTCTCGACGAGCCGGCGTGGAGCCGCGCGGCCCTGCTCACCGGATTCTCTCTCTATCAGCCCGTGGATCAGCGGCCGTCGCCCGACTCCACCGACGTCCTCGTGTGGTACTCGAGCGACGCGATCTACTTCGGCATTCGCGCGTACGCGCAGCCGGGCACCGTCGCGGCCACGCTCGCCGATCGCGATCGCGTGAGCAGCGACGACAACGTCGAGATTCACCTCGACACCTTCCGCGAGCTGAATCGCGCGTTCGTCTTCATCGTCAATCCACTCGGTATTCAAGCGGACGGCACGAAGAACGAGGCCGGCGGATTCATTCCCGGCTCGAACGTGGCCCCCGGACAGAACGACTTGAGTGCCGACCTGGTCTGGCAGTCGCGCGGGCGGGTGACAGACTGGGGCTACGAGGTCGAGGTTCGGATTCCGTTCAGCAGCCTGCGCTATCCCGCCCGTGCCGTCGAGTCGTGGGGCCTGCAGATCGACCGCCACGTGCAGCGCAACGGCTATGAGGAAACGTGGACAGCGGCGCGCCGAGGGTCGGCGTCGTTCGTCGCGCAGGAAGGAATGCTCACGGGGCTCGCCGGAATGCATCACGGGCAGATCGTCGAGGTGAATCCCGAGCTGACGAATACCACGAACGGCCTGCCGTGCTGCGATCCGGCGTTCACGCAGTGGCGCTACTCCTCAAACCCGCAGTTCGGCGGCAACATCCGCTGGACGCTCGGCAGCAACGTGGTGCTCAACGGCACGGTGAAGCCCGACTTTTCGCAAGTCGAAGCGGATGCGACGCAGATTGCCGCCGACGAGCGGTTCGCGCTCTTCTACCCGGAGAAGCGTCCCTTCTTCGTCGAGGCGCTGGATCAGTTCAACGTGCCGAACACGCTCGTGTACACGCGATCGATCGTGCAGCCCGAAGGCGCGGCCAAGGTCACGGGCAAGGTCGGGCAGGCGGACGTCGCGGTGCTCTCGGCGGTCGATCAGCCGCAGCTGGGTGCGAGCGACCATCCGCTCGTCGACATCGTGCGGCTGAAACAGAGCTTCTGGGGTCAGTCGCAGGCCGGAATGTTGTACAGCGATCGCGTCGGGGCGGATCGCGCGAATCGCCTCTTCGGCGGCGACACGCACATCGTCTTCGGCGACATCTACTTCGCGCAATTTCAGGCCGTCGAGAGCATGACGAGCGACCACGGCATCGCGCGCAGCGGCCCGATGTGGGAGGCGGTGCTCGACGCGACGGGCCGGAAGTGGGGCTTTCATTACAACGTCATCGGCATTCACCCTGATTTTCAGGCCGACAACGGATTCGTGCCGCGCGTTGGCTTCGTGCAGCCGAACGCCGCCAATCGCTTCACGTGGTACGGCAAGCCCGGCGCCTTCGTCGAGCGATTCAACATCTTCCTGACCGAAAACGCGCTCTGGGGCTATAAAGACTTTTTTAATACCAAAAGTCTACTCGAGGATCACGCGAGCGCGCAGTTGAGCGTGAACGTGCGCGGCGGATGGAGCATCGGCGCGTCGCCGAAGGTGTCGAGCTACGCGTTCAGCCCCGGCGATTACGCGCAGCTGGTGAACTTCGTCCCGTCGGATCGGATCGAGTCGCTCGTCAGCGGATTCACCGTCGCGACGCCGCAATTCCGCCGCTGGGCAGCGTCAGTCGGCACGACCATGGGCGGCGACGTCGATTTTCTCGAGACCTCGCGCGTCGAGCGCCGGGATTACAACGCGTCGCTCGATCTGCGGCCGAACGAGCGGCTGCGCATCGGCGCGACGTACGTGAGCAGCGCGTTCACCCGACGCAGCGACGGTGAGGTGAGCGCGACAACGCGCATTCCGCGCATCAAACTCGAGTATCAGCTCGCGAGGCCGATCTTCGTGCGCGTCGTGTCGCAGTACACCGCGACGCGCCGCGAGCCGTTGGTCGATCCGCGCACGGGCGAAATCATCGTCCTGGCGAACAACGGTTCGCCGACGCCGTCGACCGCGAGCGCGTCCAACTCGCTGCGCACCGACTGGCTGTTCTCGTACCGCCCCGCGCCCGGCACCGTGTTCTTTCTCGGCTACGGCGGCAGCATGAGCGAGGCGGATCCGCTGGCGTTCAACGGCCTCAGGAGAACGGCGGATTCGTTCTTCGTCAAAGGCAGCTACGTCTTTCGGACGACCGTGCCGTAGCGATTACTCGGAACCTGGTTTCGGCGTGTCTGGTGAGACGTCCTGCAGCGCCGGTTCGCCGACCTTGATCGCGGGCGCTGCGCCGTTCGCGCCGGCCGCCTGAAGCAAACTCGCCGCGGCGCGCACGAGCGCCGCACCCGGCGGCGTGGCCGCCGCGATGCTGTCGTCGGCGGTCCTGAGAAACGGCGTGAGCAGATCGATCGGCAACGGAAAGATCGTCGTCGAATTATTCTCGGCCGCGATCTCGCTCACCGTCTGGAGATAGCGAAGCTGCAGCGACGCAGGCTGGCTTTGCAGCATGCGCGCCGCCTGCGCGAGTGTTTCCGATGCCTGGAGCTCTCCCTGCGCGCTGATCACCTTGGCGCGGCGCTCACGCTCCGCCTCGGCCTGGCGCGCGATCGCGCGGCGCATGCTGTCAGGCAGCAACACGTCCTTGATCTCCACCGCCGACACTTCGATCCCCCAGAAATCCGTTCGCTCGTCGATGATCTTCTTGAGGATCTCATTCACCTTGTGCCGATCGGCAAGCAGTTCGTCGAGCTCCACCTGGCCCAGCACCGACAACAGCGTCGTCTGCGCGAGCTGCGTCGTGGCGTACAGAAAGTCCTGCACTTCCAGGACGGCGAGCGACGGGTCGGTCACGCGAAAATAGAGAACCGCGTTCACCTTGACCGAGATGTTGTCGCGCGTGATGACGTCTTGCGGCGGGATGTCGAGCACGACGACGCGCATCGAGACGCGCCGCATGCGCGAGAAGATCGTCGGAACGAAGATGAGACCAGGCCCGTGCGTCCCGCGATACTTGCCGAGCAGGAAGACGACGGCGCGCTCGTATTGGGTGACGACGCGGAGGCTCGACAGCACGTATGCGGCGATGGCTGCGGCCGCGATTCCGATCACTTGTAGCACGTCACACCTCTGGTACAACGACCAAAACAGACAAAATCTGACGAGATCCGAGAACTGCGATCGGGAAGCTTCGGCCCGTACCTTAACAGTACTTCTCGGATCTGGTCAGATCTTGTCTGTTTTTGTCGTTGTTGATTCTTTCTCGCCGGGACGGACGATCGTCACCAGCTCCGCGCGCAGAATTTCAGATCCGGTCACCGAGGCAACGCCGTGGGTGCGACAAATGCCACGACGCCACAGACGCAGTCGTAGGTCCAGCAGCACCTCATCCCCCACGCGCGCGGCGCCGCGCATCCGAACGTGCTCGGCGCCCATGAAGTAGGCGATCGCGCCGGCGGGGCTGTCGCTCAAATCCGCGATCAGCGCACCGCTCGTCTGCGCCAACGCCTCGAGCAGCAGCGTGTGCGGCATCGCCATGCGATCGCCGTCGCTCCACCACTCGCCCGCCGTCACCTGCTTGTGACCCACCACGCGCTTGCCCGGCTCGATCACCTCGACGCGATCTACCAACAAGAACGGATAACGATGCGGAAGGAGCGCGGCCGGTGAACGTCTCACGCGTCGAGCGTGCGTCTAGTGAAGGTGTTTCAGGTATCCGTATATCGCGACGACGACGACGCCGATCGCCAAGCCCGAGAGCAGATTGCGCAGATTACGGTTCGATGTGCTCGACGATGCGACGGACAGCGCCAGACCGACGATCAGCGCCCACGAATAATACGGCACCGGCTTCCATCGAAGCGTCACGAACAAGTTCACGCACGCGGCGAGCGCGACCAACACGAGCGCGAGCCAATTGAGCGGCTTCACACGCGCGGGAGCGAGTGATGCGGATTCAGGTGCGGTCATCATCGACCTCCTCAGAACGTGTGCGTGAAGATCCCGTACGCGGCGGCGAGAACGAGGCACAGTCCGACCGCGGCGACGACGGACTTCATCGTACGACTGCCGATCGTCGCCGACACGATCGAGATGACCAGGCCGCCCATCAACAACCAGCTGTCCATCTCGGGCGGATGCCCGCGCATGCTCCGCACGATGGTGTAGAGCGCGACGACGATCAAGACCGCGGTCGCCCCAAGCTTGACGCGACGATCGCTCGCCGCAGTAGTGAGCTCGGGGGTACTGCCCGGATGCGCGGTCATCATCGGCCTCGTCAATAGGAAGGATGCGCGTAATGTGTGTGCGCCCACCTGTCGCGGCCAGAGGTTTCGTTCCTGGCCGGTATCGTTACGAGACCTGCGACCGTAGCCCGCGCTTACGCGCGATGCACCGGATCAGACGCGGGGTGCTGCTCACCAAGCCGCACGAATCCGCCGAACGTCAGCACCCACCGAAAGGCGCGATACACCGCGGCGGCCGGTCCCGCGAACGGACCGTGGCCCTTCCCGAACACCGAATTCAGTCCGCGCAAAATCACCAGCAGCAGGCCGAGGACGCCAAGCGCGACGCCCCAGAACGGGAACACGATGATGAAGAAGATGAGCGCGAACGGCAGCAGCAGGAGCGGAACGATCGGCAGGTTCGCGACCGCCTCGGTCGACACCGTCAACGCTCCCGGTTGATCTACCTGCGAGCGTGTGTCAATCATATATGGGAACCTAACTACATGTACTTCCAATTGCGAGGCTTGCCCTCCGCCATCCACTCGACGGCCTGAGCAATTCGCTTGGCTCGCGTTTCCTCGCGCTTCGCATCGACGATCCACTCGACGTACTCCCGCTGATGGCTCGGGCTGAACCGATCATAGGCGGCCAGCGCCTTCTTGTTCTTCCGGATCGCCGCCATGAAATCATCCGGCATCACGAGCGCTTTCTTCGGCTTGGTGGGTCGTTTGGGAAGAGGCGTGCCCTCCGCGTTCAGCGCCATCGCCTTCCTGATGAAAGAAGCCATCAATTTTTTCGATGGCAGATCGTTCACGCTCGTCGCCTTGCCGAACACGTCAACGGCGTTCCGGCCGTCGACCTCGAGCAGCTTCTCCTTCCAGAAGCGAAGCAAGGCGTACTCCTTGAACGCGACCATCGCGCAGAGAATGCCGTGATACATGAACGTGGGATGACTCCACTTTAGAGTTTCCTCACATTCCGGGCACGCCTCGTGAACGGTCGCGCGCAAAGTGTCGAGAATCGGCTTCGCGAATTCCGGCGCCTTGGCGATGTACGCGTCGATGCGCTTGTCCTTCGTGCCCATGCCGTTACCAGATGTGTGGTATCAACGCCGCCGATCGCACCATCGGATCGCCGGGCTTGCAGTTGAACGCCGCCGCGAACGCCGCCATGTTCGAGAGCGGTCCATTCACACGCCATTTCTCCGGCGCGTGCGGATCGACCGTGACGCGCGTCTTCATCTGCTCGGGACGCGAATGGCTGCGCCAGCTCTGCGCGTAGCCGATGAAGAATCGCTGCTCCGGCGTGAAGCCGTCGATCAGCCCCGGGCGGCCGTCACGCTTGAGCGCACGCTGCAGCGCGTCATACGACGTGAGCAACCCGCCGTAGTCCGCGATGTTCTCGCCGAGCGTGAGCTTGCCGTTCACATGGAAGGTGTCGACCTGGATGTAGTGGTTGAACTGATCCACCACCTTCTGCGCCTCGCGCGTGAATTGCACCGAATCACTCGGCGCCCACCAGTCGCGAAGATTGCCCTTGGCGTCGAAGTGACGGCCTTCGTCGTCGAACCCGTGCGTCAATTCGTGGCCGGCCCAGCTGCCGCCAAGCGAACCGTAGTTCGCCGCGTCGTCGGCCTTCGGATCGAACGTCTGCGGCGCGAGCGCGCCGGCGGGAAACACCATCTCGTTCTTCGTCGGATCGTAGTACGCGTTCACGGTCGGCACGGTCATGCCCCATTCGGTGGTGTCCACCGGCATGCCCGGCCGATTCATCGTGCGCTTCCACTCGAACTCCGCGGCGTGCTGCGTGTTGAGCACGAACGGGCCTTCGTCGACGCGCAGGCTGCTGAAGTTGCGCCACACGTCGGGATACCCGACCTTCTCGCCGACGTGCGCCAGCTTGTTGGCCGCCTGGCTTTTCGTCGCCGGCGACATCCAGCTCAGCGCCTGAATGCGCTGCCCGAACGACGCGCGAATGTCGTCGATCACCGATTTCGCGCGCGCGCGCGCCGCGGGCGAAAACGTCTTCGCGATGTAGGCCTGGCCGAGTGCTTCGCCGATCGTGCGGTCGGCGACGCGGAGGCACCGCTTCCAGCGCGGCAGGAGCGCCTTCGCGCCGTTGAACTTCGATGAGAACTTGAAATTCTCATTCACATATGCGCTGCTGAGCCACGGCGCACCGTCGGCGATCGTGTGATAGCGCAGGTACGCTTTCCACGTGTCGACGGGCGTCGACGCGACGAGCGAATTGAATCGCTTGAAGAACTCGGGCTCGGACACGTTGAGCTTGTTGACCGGCGCATTGAGGCCGACGTCGTGAAAGTACGCGGCCCAGTCGACGTTCGGCGTGATCGCGCGGAACTGCGAGAGCGTCATCGGGTGGTCGATCGCCGACGGATCGCGGCGCGCGACGCGCGTGAGCGTCGCCTTCGCGAGCTCGGTCTCGAGCGCGATGATTTTTTGCGCGTCCGAGTGCGCGGTCGCCGCGGGCTCCCCGGACATCGTGAGCAGCGTCGTGATGTGATTCAGGTACACGGTGCGCAGCGAGTCGGACGAGGGATCGGTCTTCGTGTAGTAGTCGCGATCGGGCAGCCCGAGTCCGCCCGAGCCGAAGCCGCCGAGATAGCGCTGGGCATCGTGTGGATCGACGTCGGGACCGTAGCCGAATCCGGCGTCGACGCCGCGGACGTGCGCGGCGGCGATCTGATGCATGACGTCGGCGCTCGTTTTCATCGCGGCAATCGCGTCGAGCTCCGGTTGGAGCGGCGTGACGCCGGCGCGTTCGGCGCCCGCGGAATCCATGCACGTCGCGTAGTAGGTGCCGAGCTTGTGTTCCGTGCTCGTGGCGGGAAGCGAGGCGCGCTTCGCCATCGCGTCTTCGACCACGGAGCGCACGACGAGCTCGTTGCGATCGCTCATGTCGCGACCGACGCCGGATGTCGAGTAGGCCGCGGGAATGGTGTCCGTAGCCAGCCACGCGCCGTTCGCGAATTCGTTGAAGTCGACGCAGGCGTTCGCTTTGCGGTTCATGTACGCGACGTCGATGACCTTGAGCGGGGCGAGGGAGGTCTTGGCCGCCTGCGCGGAGGCAAGCGATGGGAGCGCGAAGGCAACGACGAGGAATACGCGTTTGATCATTGGGCGTCGGCGATGGGCGTTGGGCGATGGGCGTTGGGCGATGGGCGTTCGGTACAGGGAATATGAGTGCTGGGAGACCGCTTGTCATTCCGAGCACTGCCTTGTCATTCCGAGCGCTGCCTTGTCATTCCGAGCGTAGCGAGGAATCTTGCCTCCGTACGGATTGGCCTGCCTCTCTACCATGACGTTAGATCCCTCGCTTCGCTCGGGATGACAATGCGACTCATTGCATTTCTGCTGGTACCCTCCGTCGCGCTCGCCCAGCGCCCCGCGCACGTTTTCACGCACGCCGACACGTTGCGCGGCTCGAACGGCGCCGGCCGCGCGTGGTGGGACGTGACATTCTATGACTTGCACGCCACGGTGAATCCCGCCGACAGCAGCGTGCACGGATGGAACACCATCACGTACCGCGTGCTCCAGCCCGGGAAGAAGATGCAGATCGATCTCCAGCAGCCGATGCAGATCGACAGCGTCGTTCAGGACGGTGTGCGGCTGTCGCCGAGTCGAGATGGCAACGCGTTCTTCATTCCGCTCCTGGCCGCGCAGAAAACCGGGGCAAGCAAGTCGATCACGGTGCACTATCACGGTCGGCCGCGCGTTGCGATTCGTGCGCCGTGGGATGGCGGCTACGTGTGGACGCGCGACAGCCTCGGGCATCCGTGGATCGCGACGGCGGACGAAGGATTGGGCGCCAGCGTGTGGTGGCCGAACAAGGACTACCTGGCCGACGAGCCGGACAGCCAGCGGATTGCGATCACACTGCCGTCGTCGATGAAGGATGTGTCGAACGGGCGGCTGCGCTCGACGAAAGCGAACGCCGACGGCACGACGACGTACGAGTGGTTCGTCGCCGATCCGATCAACAACTACAACGTCGAAGTCAACGGCGGCGACTACGCGCATTTCAGCGACGTGTTCAAGGGCGAGAAAGGCAATCTCACGCTCGACTTCTGGCCGCTGTCGTATCACCTGGACACCGCGCAGGTGCAGTTCAAGCAAGCGAAACCGATGCTCGCATGCTTCGAGCATTGGTTCGGGCCGTATCCGTGGTACAAGGACGGCTACAAGCTGATCGAGGCGCCGCATCTGGGGATGGAGCATCAAAGCGGCGTGGCGTACGGCAATCACTACAAGAACGGCTACCTGGGCCGCGATCTGTCGGCCACCGGCTGGGGCATGAAATGGGACTTCATCATCGTGCACGAAAGCGCGCACGAGTGGTGGGGGAACAACATCACGGTGAAGGACCAGGCCGACATGTGGGTGCACGAGAGCTTCGCGAACTACGCCGAGGGGCTCTATGCCGAGTGCCAGGACGGCAAGCAGGCCGGCGCGGAGTACATCATCGGCAGCCGCCACAACATCAAGAACGATGCGCCGATCGTCGCGCCGTACGGCGTGAATGCCGACGGCTCGGGCGACATGTATTACAAGGGCGGCAGCATGCTCCACATGATGCGCCAGATCGTGAACGACGACGAGAAGTGGCGGCGCGTGCTGCGCGGCGCGCAGTCGGCGTTCTGGCATCAGACGGTGACGGGCGCGCAGATCGAGGCCTACTTCAGCCGCGCGTCAGGCGTCGATTTGAGCAAGGTGTTCGAGCAGTACCTGACCACGACGGATATTCCTGTATTGGAATATCAGAATACTGATAAGAACACGACGTATCGCTGGACGAACGTCGTGAAGGGATTCGCCATGTCGGTGAAGGCGAATGGGGCGTGGCTGCATCCGACGGCGCAGTGGAAGACGATGGCGCGGGCGGACACAGTGATCGTTGATCCCAACTTCTATGTGCAGGTGCGGAAGGTGGCGCGGTAATGCATTGGACCAGAGCGCGGTGCGCCGCTGCGCTCTTGATCGGCGGCGCCGCGCTGCTCGGCAGGCCGCGCGTCGCCGGCGCGCAGCAACTCGAGTCGCTGTGGTACGCCACGGGCTCCGAGCAAAGCACGCAGGCGTTCCTCGCGCACGCCGATCGCATCGCGATCGTTTCGCCGCAGGTGTTCTTCTTCGACTCCCTGGGCAACATCTCCGGACATGTCGATCCGCGCATGGTCGCCGCGGCCCGCGAGCGTCACGTGCAACTCGTGCCGCTGGTGATGAATCCGGGATTCAACCAGGCGCTCATGCATCGCATCCTCGTGACGCCCGACGTACGCCAGCATGCGGTCGAACGCCTTGCGTCCCTCTGTCGCGACAATCAGTTCGCCGGCATTCAGTTCGACATCGAGAACGTGCACGTTTCCGACCGCGATTCGTTGACGGCGTTCATGCGAGCGTCCGCGACGGCATTGCACGCGGTACACTGCACCGTGTCGGCGGCCGTCGTTCCGCGCATGAGCGACGATCGCGGACCCACGACGTACCATCAGTGGATCTTCGACAACTGGCGCGGCGTGTACGACTACAAGGCGCTCGCCGACGCGCTCGATTTCCTCTCGTACATGACGTACGCGCAGCACACGGGCGGCTCGACCGTCGGACCGGTCGCCGGCTACCCGTGGATGGAGGATTGCCTGCGCTTCGTCCTCGCCCAGGGTGTGCCGCCGGAGAAGATCTCGCTCGGCATCCCGTCGTATTCGGACTATTGGTATCCCGCGTACGACACCACGGCAGGCGCGCGCATGCGAGGCGGCGACGTGTCGTACGCCCGCGTCACGGAGCTCGTCGCCAAGTTCGGATTGGTGCCCGTGTGGGACGATCGCGAGAAGGCGGCGACCGCGTCGTGGAGCAACGCCGGCGTGTATGAGCATTTGTGGATCGAGGATGCGCGGGCGTTCGCCGCGAAGCTCGAGCTCGTGCGCAAGTACAAGCTGCGAGGCTATTCCGTGTGGGTGCTGGGGTCGGAAGATCCGGCGGTGTGGCGCTGACGTCCCGTCAAGACATTCGAGCTTGCGTGTTCGATCGTGCGTCCCATCTTTGTGCCTCATGACCATCATGATCGGAGGCACGAACATCGCCGTCGCCCGCGCGACGACCATCGCGAGCGAGAGGTTCACCGACGCGACGAACCGCAATCAATTGCCGCTCTACTACTTCGACCAGTTCTGTCTGGACTTCGTGATCGCCGCCGTGAACACGGCGAACAGCACGTTCGTCGGCACGTCGGAGTATCTCGCCGACCTTCGGACGCGGCTGACGACGTTGGATACCGAGTTCACCAACACGCGGACCGCATGGCTGGGGCGGACCAACCCGGGATGGATTCGCTTTTCGCAGATTCCTGCCGCCCAGCAGCCCGGAGCGCGCAATCTGATCGTCAACAACTTGCCGGCGCCGGGCGCCGATCGCGGCGTGCACAACACGAATCCGGTGGCGGCGGGCGGCGGAACCGTGCGGGAATTCGATCTGACCGCCGCGCACGACGGTCGCATGACACGGCGCGTCGCCGGTCCGGGACGCCGCGGCTACTACTTCTCACGCCACCATGCGGCGGCGCAGTATGAGTATTTGCTCGTGACCGATTCGCGCGGCCGCCCGCTGCTGCGCAATCTGCCCGCCGCCGATCCGATTCCTGAGGTTCCCTGCCCCTGAGCGTGGTGAAAACGCGTCGTCGCTAGCCCACACGATACGTGACGACGACATCCGGGGTCGCGACCGCGACCGTGCCGTAGAGGGGTCACCGCCGCTTGAAACTCTCCACGAGCGCCGCGGCGGTTGCATCGTCACAGCCCGTCAGCGTGAAGTCCACGCGGACGGTATTGAGCAACGTGACGTCCGTGCGCGCCTGTTTGGTGCGATCGTTGGCGCCGTAGATCTTCACCGCGACCTTGTCGAGCGGCTTGTTCTCGGTCCTGGCGATCACATGAATCAGCTCGACGCCGCACGCCGCCACCGCCGACAGAAACAGCTCGACCGGCGTGATCTCCTCGCCCGGACAGCCGTTCTGCGCCGGTCCGTCGACGATGAAATGATGGTCGCGCGCGCTGCACAGCACCCGGCCGAAGATGTCGGTCGATTGGGCGGCGATGGTGTATTCGCGGAGGGTGGTCGGGGGGGCGGTCATGAAAGGCGGGCGTATGGGCGTATGGGCGTATGGGCGTGAACCGCGAACCTAACCCCAGCGAAGGCGCGTGCAAGGCCGTACAATATCATAGCCAATCGCCCGCCTTTGGCTTGTCGCCCATACGTCCACGCGCCTACACGCCCATACGCCCGCCTATGCATCGCATCGCGCTCGCCGCGCTCGCCACACTTTTCGTCGCGGCGTCCAGTCCCGCCCTCGCTCAGAATGCGCAGAACCGCCCGCTCCCCGCGGACTCGATTCTCGTGCGCTCGCTCGCGTTCCGTTCGATCGGACCCGCCGTCATGTCGGGCCGCATCGCCGCCATCGCCGTGGCCGAGAGCAAGTCAGGGCGCGCGCAGATCGGCAACGTGATCTATGCGGGTGCCGCAACGGGCGGTATCTGGAAGTCGACCAACGCGGGCGTCAGCTGGACGCCGGTGTTCGACTCCGTGCGCACGGGCTCGATCGGCGCCGTCGCCGTCGCGCCGTCGAATCCCGACGTCATCTGGGTCGGCACGGGCGAATCGAACAACATGCGCAGTTCGTCGTGGGGCACGGGCGTCTACAAATCGACCGACGGCGGCAAGACGTGGTCGAGCGCCATGCTCCCGAAGTCGCAGCACATCGGCCGCATCGTCGTCGACCCGCGCGATCCCAACATCGTGTACGTCGCCGCGCTCGGTCCGCTCTGGGCGTCGGGCGGTGACCGTGGTCTCTACAAGACCACCGACGGCGGCAAGACGTGGACGAACACGAAGCAGATCAGCAAGTACACGGGCTTTGGCGAGCTCGTGATGGATCCGTCGAATCCCGACGTGCTGTACGCGGCGTCCGAGCAGCGCGAGCGCCGCGAATACGGATTTCTTCCCGCGGGCACCGAAGCCGCGATCTACAAGACGACCGACGGCGCGAAGACGTGGACGAAGCTCGCCGGCGGACTGCCGAACGGTGAGATCGGCCGCGTGGGCTTGAGCGTTTGCAAATCGCGGCCGTCCGTGCTCTACGCGATGGTGCACGCGAAGGCGCCGGAGAACGGCTTGTATCGCACCGATGACGCCGGCGCATCGTGGAAGCACGTGAATGACGTCAACGGCACGGCCTGGTACTACAGTCAGGTGATCTGCGATCCGACCGATCCCGATCACGTCGTGACGCTCAACGCCAACTCGCGCGAATCGCACGACGGTGGCCGTACGTTCACTCCGTTCGCGGCGGGCAACGGCATTCACACCGATCACCACGCGCTCTGGATCAATCCCGAGAACGCCGATCAAATGATGCTCGGCTCCGACGGCGGGTTGTATCAATCGTATGACGCCGGCAAGTCGTGGGATCACGTGGAGAGCATCGTCGCGGGCCAGTTCTATTCGATCGCGGTCGACGACGCGCAGCCGTTCTACAACGTGTATGGCGGATTGCAGGACAACCAGACGTGGGGCGGCCCGAGCCGCACGCGCAATTCGTTCGGCCCGACCAACGCCGACTGGTTCCGCATGGCGGGCGGCGATGGATTCTTCGCCGTGCCCGATCCGGCGGATCACGAGATCGTGTTTGCCGAGTCGCAGCAGGGCGGCGTGGTGCGATATGATGCGCGCACGGGGCAGACGAAGAACATTCGTCCCACGCCGACGCCGCCGGAACGCTACCGCTTCAACTGGAGCGCGCCGATTCTGCCGTCGATGCACGCGCCGAAAGTGGTGTACATGGCGGCCAACTATCTCTTCCGCTCGAACGATCGCGGCGACACGTGGGAGAAGATCTCGCCCGATCTCACGCGCGGCATCGATCGCAACACGCTCGCGCTGCGCGAAGGCGTGCCTGATTCCACCGCGCTCGGGCGCAATGAAGGCACAGCAGAGTTCTCGAATATCACAACGATCGACGAATCCGGCTTCCGCGCCGGCGAGCTCGCGGTCGGCACCGACGACGGCATCATTCAGGTCACGCGCGACGGCGGCAAGTCGTGGACGAAGGCGGATCATTTCGCCGGCGTGCCCGACACGACCTTCGTGAGCCGGGTGGTCTGGTCGAAGACGAACGAGGGAACGCTGTACGCCACGTTCGACGGCCATCGCAGCAATGACTTCCATCCGTACGTCTACAGGAGCACGGACTTCGGCAAGAGCTGGACGTCGATCACGGGCGACTTGCCCGACGGCGGCGCCACGCAGGTGGTGCGCGAGCATCCGCGCACGGCCAATCTGCTGTTCGCCGGCACCGAGTTCGGCGTCTTCTTCACGACGGACGGCGGCACGCACTGGACGCAGCTCAAGAGCGGCATTCCCGGCGTGGAGGTCGCGGACATTCAGATTCAACCGCGCGCGAACGATCTCGTCGTCGGCACGCACGGTCGCGGCATCTACATTCTCGACGACATCACGCCGCTCGAGCATCTCGCGAAGGCGCGCGCGGCCTTGCAGTCATCGGTCGCCTATCTCGTCCCGGTGCAGGACGCGCTGCTCTTTCAACCGAACGGAAGCCGCAATTCCGGCATGGGCACGCGCGGGTTCAGCGGTCAGAATCCGGAGCCGGGTCCGCACATCACGTATGCGTTGAACGCGCCGACTGATGCGAAAGTCTCGCTCTCGATTCTCGACAACGCGGGCACGGAAGTGCGCGAATTACCGGTGAGCAAGCAGCCGGGCATGCATCGCATCACGTGGGACATGCGTGTTGGTCCGCCGTTGACGGCGCCCGTCGACACGTTGACTCTCAACGCGGCGAACGCCGGTGGTCGCGGCGGTCGAGGTGGACGTGGCGGCGGCGGTGGCGGTGGTGCACCGGCTGATTCCGCGGGCCGCGGCGCCGGTGGGTTCGGTGGTGGATTCGGCGGCGGCCGCGGCGGCAACGCGGAGCCGATGTTCCCCGCATTGCCGGGTCGTTACGTTGCCCGACTCACGGTGACGCCGACGACCGGCGCACCGACGGTTCTCACACAATCGTTCGCGCTCACGAAAGATCCGATGGTGACGCTGAGCGAGACGGAGCTCAAGCAGCTCTACGCGTTCCGTCTCGACGTGACGAAGCTTCAGCGCACGCTGCGCGAGCGGCAGGCGCAGCTCGACACGGCGCAGCGTGTGTTCGCCGCGGCAAAGCGCGCGGCGGATTCGTCGGGCACCAAGGTCACGCCCGAGCTCAAGACGCAGATCGCGGCGGTCGAGAAGGAGCTGGCGGACGTGAACCGCGAGCTCGGCGTCGCGGGCGGCGGTCGCGGTGGATTCGGCGGGGGTGGTGGCGGTGGTGGCGGTGGTCGCGGCGCCGTGGTGGCGAACGCGGGTCGCGGCGGAGCTGGTGGCCGTGGCGGACGCGGCGCTGGCGCGACGCAAGCGGGTCAGCCGGCGAGCGCAGAGCCTGGTCGCGGCGCTGGCGCCGCACCTGTCGAGGATGAACAGACACCCGCGCAACAACAGACGCCGCAGACCATTCAAGCGCGACTTGGCACGACGACAGAGATGCTCAACGTCACGTTCAATCCGAGCCCGGCGCAGAAGAAGACCGTACAGGCGCTGCCGGCGGAGATCGACAAGCAGGCGGCGCGCGTGAAGAAAGTGTCGACGACTGATTTGCCGGCGCTGATCAAAGCGTTGAAGGATGCGGGTGTCGAGGTGAAGGCGCCGTAATGCCCGCACGTTCTGTCATCCTGTGCGTGAAGCGCGCAGGATGATAGGCAACGCTCGAGTCAGATCAGTACGCCGCTCACCTGTGCGGGGAGCTCGGCTTCGACGTCGGCAAGCGAGACGTTAACTACCCGAAATCCGTTCGCGACGCCAAGTCGCTCGGCCAGCACCGTCGCGGCCGTGATCTGGGCAAGGCAGCGCATCGGGATCATCGCGATGAGCAGCTCCACGCCGCGCATGCGTAACTCTGTGATTAGCTCGAAATAGCCACTCGCGCAGTTGCCGTTGCCGGATTCGATCATACAGAATTCGCCGAGCTCAGGATCGCGCACGGAAATTCTGCTGAGCGTTTCGTCCGAGTGTAGATGCGCGAGGCCGTGACGACCGTTCATGGCGTGCTCGCGCAGGTGTCCCACGCTTCGCTGGCGCAGCCAGCGTTCCGAGAATAGCCAGCGATTCTCCATGCACGGCAGCACGTCATCCGCGTCGAGACCGGCTTGCGAGAGTAACACATGATGGAAATGCGGAAGTTCCGGAACCGCCTGGTAGTATTGTTCGACGAGGGCGACTGCGAGCTGTTCGCGTAAGTGCCGATCTTCGACTGCGGGGCGGACGAATTGAACGTCATCGACGGATGCGACGAGCTGCGTTCGGGGAGAGCACGCCGACGCCAGCGCTTGGCACGCGGCGTACCATGTGAACTTCGTAAACGCCATGAGGTCGGCTGGCACGCCCTCGGGAAAGCTGGAAGCGTCGAGGAAATCCATCGTCTTACCGCCCGCCGAAAACAGGGCGTAATGGCCCGCCAGCACCGCCACTCGACTGGGCTCCGCGTCGACGATGCGTTGCGCGAGCCACTCCGAGAGCTTTGGAAGCTCAATCTTCGTGGCGGCCGGAGACGTCATTTCGCAACCTCAGGCGGCATGGCCAGGCGATCGATGAAGTAGGTACGGATCCACTTTGTCGAAGCGAACACGTGCTTCGGCGGCGACTGCCGAACCGAGTCGTTGTAGCGCGGCGCGCCCCACGTTCCAAGACCGACAATATGGACCATGGCGCCAGCGCTCACGCGGGTGCGGTGCGGGTTACCGACCGAACCCTCTCGCGAATCTGCATCGGGCCCTGGTGCGCACGCGTCGCGGCTTTCGTTCACGTTGGCGGAGAGCTCCTCCATCGACGAGCGAGACTTCGAGTCGAGCGTTTGGCTCCCGAACCCCGGAAGCAGAATATCCTTGCTCCAGTCCAGCTCTTGCAGTGACGGAGGCGGAACGAGCGTGCTGTAGCCATCCACGAGCGCCGGTCCACCACACAGCAACGCGAGGCCGGTTTTGAGACTGGCTTGCACCGTCGCATGAACCCTGTCTTTGAGCGTCCGAAACGAATCGTTCTGCTCATCGTGCCTGAGCTGGCGTGCAAGTAGGACGATATCCAGGACCAGCGCTTCGAAGAGCTGCTTCGCCGAAGTCGTGGGCGGGGCGGACGCGTTTCTTGGCGGCAACCATCCGTGGTCGAGGTATGCCTGCTTCGCCGCGGCTTCGTTCGCGCACGCCTTGACCAACAGGTAATAGCCCACGGGGTCGTACGGATAGAACCAGTGATGCGCGAACAGCATCTGGAGTACGCACTGCACCGAGTGATCGCTAACACCGGCCTCGAGGAGGGCGCCGAGATGCCGCGTCACGCGGGCTTCTCCGAAGAGCACGTTCGCGCGCACCGTTCTCAGACGCGGCGCAATCGCGGCGACATAGTCGATGAGATTGGAGTATTCGGGAACTTGGACGTCCCGTGCGCTTTGCTCTTCCTTTGTCAAGGTGAAGATCGTGCCCAGCACCGGCGTGCGCCGCCAGACTGGAAGATCGAACGCGTTGACCAAGGGCGCTAAGGCGAGATGGTGGATCCACCAGCCCTTTGGAGGTACCGGGTCGCCGCCGCCCGGCTTCGATGCCTCTCCGACAGGAATGCGGTAGCGTGCTTGTTGCACGCGAAAATCCGCTGACCGGGCGATCGCCGAATTGGCCTGGCGATAGTTCGATACCGCGCTAACGTCGATCTCGTCCGATTTCGGGAATCGGCTGAGGCAGTGTTCCTGGTTCAAGAGAAACAGTCCGGTTTTTCCCGATGCTGCGCAGGTGTGAACGGTATCTGGCTCGGTGATTCCGGCGGCCGCGGGATGCGGCCCGACGTCGAACAACGGACCTGGAGATTCGTCCCGCAGCCCGTCACAGCCGAGCGGCTGGAACAAATACACCGAGACCTTGGCGTCGACAGGCAGAATGCGTCTCAGCCGGCTCCGCGCATCTTCGCGTTCCTGCTGGGCGAGGACTTCGAGCGGGTGTAAGGCACGCGGCGACGGCGTCGTTCGCCCGTCGAATGATGTAGTGGCCACGGCGTCGGGGATCGAAGTATTGGGAGGGAATTAGGCCCGAAACTTCACGCGAAAAAACCAATGATGCAAGAGCTCTAATCACCCGTAACCTTCTAATCGAACCTTCCGAGCGTCTTTCAGCTGAAACGAGCCGGTTAATCCCTCGGATTCACGTCTTCACACCCTCGCAGCGGGGAATTGATTCCACGTCGTCCCGGTGCTGCTACCCCAGTCCTGAGGGTTTTCCTAATGAGCGTGATCCGCCTTTTCCTTTTCGCCGCGAGCGTCGCGTCGGCGCCGCTCGCCCCCCCGCACAACAGCGTATCGATCATTCCTCCGACGACGCAAGTTCAGCCGACGATCGCGCCGACCGTCTCCGCCGCCGACACCACGTGCCGGCCCGCAACGGACATCGTCCTCGTCGACGACATGTCGACGTCGATGCTCCACAGTGCCCACCTGGCGCCGAAACGAGAGGGGCTGGATGCGTTCGTCCAATCCGTGCCGGCGTGCAGCGCGGGCGGAATCCTCGTCACCGTCGTCGGAGCCGATCCGACCCGGCGCACCGTAGAACTGCGCATCGACGCGCGTCCCGCGCACAGCCGCCTGCCGGTTCGCGTCAGCGATACCGCGCACAACCCGTTTGCGGCAAAACAAGCACAACGCGCCCAGCACGTCGCGGACTCGCTCGCGCTCGTCGCGGCGGCCACGTACGACAGGACCTCGGCGGCGGAGCGCGCGGCCTTCATCAATGAGGCGATCGCGATTCACAATCAGGTATTCGAGAGGGCCAACGGTTCGCGCGTCTGTCAGGCGCTTCGAGACGCCGTCGAGTTCTTCAACAGACCGAAACCGGCCGGCGCTCCGCGCGCCATGCGCATCCTGATCCTCAATACCGATTTGTTGGCAACCGATGTCGGGACCGGTTGTCCGTCCGCGCGCATCGCCGACATGGTGCTCACGCTCGCCGACCGACCTCGACACAGCGTCAATGTCATCCCGGAGCCCGCCCGCGTCTTTTCACTCAAGGATGTTTCCCTACTCTTCTGAGAACTCGAACATGTCGACCACCATTCCTTTCGCCGAAAATCCCGACAGAGCACGCACGCGCGCGGTCGAGCAACTCGCCGATGGTGTCATCAACGCGAAGATGCAGTCCGACCACGACACGACCGCGCTCACCCTGGCCGAGACGGCCCTCAACACGCTCGACATCGACGCCGGCGAGCTGCTGGACGAAGCCGACAAGCTGCGCCCGCGCACCGTCATGCTGATCATGATGATCGTGTTGGTGATGTTCCAGGACCAGCGGTTCCTCTCGGCGTTCGCGCGCATGATCGCCGATCTCTCTGGTACGGCGGCGTCGTCGCTGTTCTGGATCGCGTCGGTGGTCTCGCTGGTGCTGACCGGAGCCGACGTCGGTGTGGGGTTGCTGTTCCCGCGCCGCGCTGTGTCACGACAGATGGCATATGGGCGCGCGGCGATCATCGGTTCTCTGCTCGCCGTGCCCGCGATCATCAGTTGGGCGACGTGCGTCGCCGGATGGGCGGACGTCAACGGCGTCATGCCGCCGGAAAAGCTGGTCGTCAGCGTCGCGATGGTCGCCCTGACGGTGGCGGCGCACGCGGTGGTGATTGCGCTGGCGTCGAGCGGCGTGGGGCCGTGGGTTTACTATCGCGCGGCGCGTATGTTCCGCGTCGTCGGGCTTCGCGATCTGACGGAAAAGCAGCTCGAGAGTCGCAAAGAGCTCGATCGGCGTATGGTTCGCTTCCTGTTGGAGGTCGGTGAAGCGAAAGCGGAGAAGTTGCGCGACTTCATCTTCAATCGCGCGCCCAGCAAGGGGGTGCCGACTCAAACGGAGTTGTTCTCCGAGCTCGGCATCAACTAATCGATGACGAGCACGATAACTGGCTGATGACCCAAGGTCTTCAGCCAGTTTTTCGTTGTCGGCCGAGCGAAGGCGCGATCAGGCTCCCAGCTCGCTCGTGGGCGCGCGTCGAAAGCCATAGTTTCCGAACAACAATCGGATGGTCGAGCGCGCGTACGCGCGATACGTTGCGAACATGGTGGTCATCGAACGGGATTACGTCCTCGGAACACACGACGAGGAAGGGGAACGGCTCGGAGTGCAGCACGTCGTGTGGCGCTCACGTGCACTTGCGGCGTGGCGGCGCGCCGGATTCGGCCGCGGGGACACGCTGATCGACGTCGGGTCAGGGCCCGGCTACGCCACGATGGATCTTGCCGAACTTGCTGGCTCCCGTGGACGCGTGATCGCGGTCGATCGATCGCGGCGCTTTTTGAACGTATTGCGGAAGGTGCAGCACAATCGCGGCATCGGACACATCGATACGATCGAGTCCGACCTCGCCGAGATCGATCTCGGCGATCGCGTCGCCGACGGAGCGTGGTGCCGATGGGTGCTGGCGTTCCTGCCGAACCCGCGCGCGTTGCTCGAGCGAATCGCGCAGGCGCTCAAGCCCGGCGGCGTGTTCGTGTCGCACGAATACTTCGACTATGCCAGTTGGCGTGTGCTGCCCCGCTCGCCGCTATTCGAGGAGTTCGTGCAGGCCGTGATGGCGAACTGGCGAAAGAGCGGCGGCGAGCCGGACGTCGCGCTGGACATTCCGCGGTGGCTCGAGGAGCTGGGCTTCACAATCGAATCCACGACTCCGCTCATCGATGCGATCACGCCGGCCAATCCGATCTGGCAATGGCCGGCGTCATTCATGGATGTTGGGTTGCGGCGGTTGATCGATCTGGGCGCGGTGAGCGCCGAGCGCGGGGCCGCCCGGAACTGACGCGCGTCGCGAACGATCCGACGGCGCGCATGATCACGCCGGGGGTGTTGGAGATCGTGGCGCGGAGGCAGTGAACCACTCTCCCCCGCAATGTCATCCTCGCCCCGAGCGTAGCGAGGGGGAAGGACCCCTTGGTCGCCGAGGAGAACTCTCTCCGCAGCGATCGGGGTCCTTCGGTCGCTGCGCTCCCTCAGGATGACAAGAGTGCTCAATCGCCACCACATCCAGCGCCCGTACCAGATCGCGCGCCAGATCTTCTCCCGACTCGATCCCCACCGACACTCGCACCAGCGAGTCACTAATCCCCGCGCTGGCACGCGCCGCGGCGTCCATCGACGCATGCGTCATCGTCGCGGGATGCGCGATCAAACTCTCGACGCCACCCAGCGACTCGGCGAGCGTGAACAGCTCGAGATTGGCCGCAAGCGTCTCGACCGCCGCCGTACCGCCGCGGATCTCGAAGCTCACCATCGCGCCGAACCCGGCTTGTTGCGATGCCGCGATCGCGTGCCCGGGATGCGTGAGTAAACCGGGATAATAAATTCGTGATACCGCCTCATGCCCCTCGAGCGCGGCAACGACCTCACGCGTCGACGCCAAATGCTGCGTGAGCCGCGCGTGGAGCGTTCGGATGCCCCGCAACGTCAGGTAGCTGTCGAACGGCGCGCCGGTAATCCCGAGACAATTGGCCCACCACGCGAGCTCCTGCCCGAGCGACTTGTCGCGCGTCACGACCGCGCCGCCGACGACGTCGCTGTGTCCGTTCAGATACTTCGTCGTCGAGTGCACGACGACGTCGGCATCGAATCGAACGGGCTGCTGCAGCGCCGGCGACAAGAAGGTGTTGTCCACGACGGCCAACGCCCCGGCCGCGTGTGCGGCCTGAATCACGGTACGGAGGTCCGTGATGCGCAGCAACGGATTGCTCGGCGTCTCGATCCAGACGAGCCGCGGCGCATGACGCGCGATCTCCAACGGCGCCTCGACGCTCGTCAAGTCGGCGAACACCAGGGTGAAGTGCGCTTTCGCCGCGAGCGCGCGCAGCAGCCGCTGCGTTCCACCGTAGCAATCGTGCGCCGCGACGATGGTGTCGCCGGGCCGCAGGAGCTGCAGCACCAGCGTCACCGCCGACATGCCGGTGCTCGTCACCACGCCCGCCGCCCCGCCCTCCAGATCAGCGATAGCGTCGGCCAGGTTCGTGCGTGTCGGATTTCCGCTGCGCGTGTAGTCGTAGCGCCGCGGCCTGGCGAAGCCCTCGAACGAGAACGTGGACGAGAGGTGCAGCGGCGGGACCACGGCCCCATGTTCCTTGTCGGTGGCGATCGCGGCGCGCACGGCACGCGTGGTCGGGGTGTATTCGAGTTTGCTCATTGGATGATAGTCGTGGCGATGGCGATCTCGAGAATGGTCCCGAGCGCATCAGGTTCCGTGAGAAAGGCGTCGTGACCGCACGTGGACGCGAGATGAATCAGGCGAGTCGGCGCGGCGATCGTCGCCGCCAACGCCTCGAGCTGCGCGCCCGGAACGATCGCGTCCCCCTCGGCGGCGACGATGACGGTGGGCGTCGTGATGCGCGCCGGATCGACGCGATGCAGGTCCCCCGACAGCGAGAGTGCTAAGAACCGTTCGGCCGACCACCGGTCGGCGAATTGCTCACCGTGATGCGCGAGATACGACTCGACCGGAAAGGTCGCGTCGTTATCGTACAGCGAGTCGGGCCGCGGATCGAAACGCTCGCCGAATTCTTCGCGGCTGCGGTACGTCGTCATCGCGACTCCGCGCGCGATCGCGAGCGCGGAGCGCGTGCGGCCCGTCTCGAGGCCGAGCTTGACGATGCGCCGCTGCAGCGCACGCAGCGCCGTGCTCATCGGATGCGGTTCGTGCGGCGCACTGATCGCCACCAGCCGCTCGATGCGTTCCTGATACCGCTCGGCGAACGCCAGTCCGACCATTCCACCGTACGACGCGCCGACGAACGCGTGAACGCGCGCGACGCCGATCTCGTCGAGCACCGCGGCGATCGCATCGGCCTGATCGTGCGTGGTCACGACGCGTCGCGGCTGGCCGTCCGCACGCCGGCCGCCGTCGATGAAATCGACGCCAAGCACGCGGTAGCGCGTCGTATCGATGGGCTTTGCGTCGCCGACGATGTCGCTCCACCACGCCGTCGCGTGACGCGTCGCGGAGATACCGCCGAGGACGACGATGAGCGGCGCGCCGGCTTGACCGGCGAGCTCATAGGTGGTTGTGGATTGCGCGATGGTTGTCGTCATGGCGATCGGCGGCGAAAAAAAATCCCCGGGCTCGAGAAGAGACCGGGGAGGGGTGAGCGGGTTGCTCGCGGCGATGGCGCGCTCATCCGCGCATGCGTCGTCCTCCGTGCGACTCTCTCGAGAGAGAAGCGGTCGTCATTCGCATGGTCATTCGCATGGTCATTCGCATGGTCATTCGCATCATTCGCATCATTCGCATGGTCATCGACATGATCGTTCGCATGAGGGACAACAAAAAAGCCCGGGCGATGGTGGCCGCCGGGCTCGATCGCTTTTTAGCACATTGTTTTACGTGGCGGCAAGAGGCGGCAAATGACCACGAGACTTCGATTGTGAGATCATGATACGCCGCGACCGGACCCGTGTCAAGAGTACTCTTGACAATCAACAGGAGCGGGTCATACTCTCCTCTTGACGATCAACTGGAAGGAACGATGGACGAGCCGAACACCGACGTCATCCCCGGCACGCTCGACATGCTCATCCTCAAAACGTTGAGCCTCGCGCCGTTGCACGGCTTTGGCATCGCGCGGCGCGTCGAGCAGATCTCGCGCGGCGTGTTCAAGGTGAATCCAGGCTCGCTCCTGGTCGCCCTGCAACGCCTCGAGCGCGCCGGGCTGCTCGACGCCGAGTGGCGTGAGACCGAAAACGCGCGCCGGGCGAAGTTCTACTCGCTGACGCGCGCCGGCCGTAAGCAACTCGAAGTCGAGACAGCCGATTGGTCGCGGCGCGTCACCGCGATCGCCCGACTCCTCAAGACGGAGGCCTGATCATGTCAGCGCGGTCATTCTGGCGCCAACTCACCCGCGGCCTCGCCGCGATCGTCAACCCTGCCCGCGCCGACGCCGATGTGGATGACGAAGTGCGCGACTACGTCGATCGGCTCACCGCCGAGCTCACCGCGAACGGCATGGCGCCGACCGATGCGCGGCGCGCGGCAATCGCACAAACCGGCAAGCCGCCTGCCGTGCGCGAACACGTGCGTTCGTCCGGTTGGGAGCACGTCGTCGAAACAACGCTCGCCGACGTTCGGTACGCGCTCAGACGCCTGCGCCACAACCCGGGCTTCACCATCGTCGCGACGCTGACGCTCGCGATCAGCATCGGCGCGACCACCGCGATCTTCAGCGCGGTGAATCCCATTCTCCTGCGGCCGCTTCCCTACCCTGGCGCGGACCGCCTCGTCACGATCGCCGATCGCCGCGACGACGGCTCTCCGTTCGATCCCACCTACGGCACTTACGTCGAGCTCGCGGCGCGCGCGCGCTCGTTCGCGATGCTCGCGGCGTCGGACGGCTGGACGCCGTCGATTTCCGGCACGACCACGGAGCCGGAGCGCCTGGCTGGCCGCCGGGTGAGCGCGACGTTCCTTCACACGCTCGGCGTCGCACCGCTCGCGGGTCGCGGCTTCGATGCCTCGGAGGATCAACCGGGTGGACCGAACGTCGCGATCGTCAGCGATCGCCTGGTCCGCCGCCGATTCGCCGGCGACGCCGCCGTCGGCCGGACGATCACGCTCGACGGCGACGTGTACACCGTGATCGGCGTGATGCCGAGCGACTTCGTCGACCCCGTCGCATCGGCGACGGACATCTGGGCGCCGCTTCAGGTGCGCGCCCACGCGCCGTTCAATTCGCGCGAGTGGGGACATCACTACCGCATCCTCGGACGGATCGCGCCGAACGTGGACGTCGCGCAGGCAGCGCGCGAGGTCGCCGCGATCGGCGCCGGCGCGATCAGCGAGTTTCCGCGCCCGAGCTGGAGCAATATGAGTAGTGGTATGGTCATTCGCTCATTACAGAATGATATCACCGCCAACGCGCGGCCGGCGTTGCTCGCGATCGTCGGCGCCGTGTTCGTGTTGCTCGCGATCGCGTGCGTCAACGTCACCAACCTGCTGCTTGCCCGAGGCGCCCAGCGGCGCGGCGAGTTCGCCATGCGATCGGCGCTCGGCGCCGGTCGCGGCCGGGTGCTGCGCCAGCTGCTCACCGAAAGCGTGATCCTGGCGATGATCGGCGGCGTCGTCGGCCTCATCGTTGCGGCAGCGGGGGTTCGCGCCCTCGTGATTCTGAGCCCGCCGGGGCTGCCGCGCATCGAGGCGGTGCGATTCGATGTGGGCGTATTTGCGTTCGCCGTCGCGCTGACGACACTCGTCGGTCTCGTCATCGGGCTCATGCCCGCGGTCGTCGCGTCGCGCGCGGGATTGAATCACGGTGCGCAGGGCCTCTCGCGCCGGACGGTGGGCGGACGGGCCGCCGCGCGAAACGTGCTCGTCGTCGCGGAGGTGGCCCTCGCGATCGTGCTGCTGGTGGGCGCGGGATTGCTCGCGCGGAGTCTCAATCGCCTGTTCGGCGTCGCCCCAGGCTTCAATCCGTCGCACGTGCTCTCGATGCAAGTCGTCGAATCCGGCCACGCATATCACACCGACACCGCGCGAGCGCGCGCGTACACCGAGGCGCTCGACGCCGTGCGTCGCGTGCCCGGTGTCGTCGACGCCGCATTCACGAGCCAGCTTCCGCTGAGCGGAAGCCTGGATAGCTATGGATACGAGCTGGCGGCGTACCCCGCCGCCAAGCCGGGCGATGACGGATCTACCGGAGCGTTTCGCTACCAGGTCACGCCTGATTATTTCCGGACGATGGGCATTCCGCTGCGCCGGGGGCGATTGTTCGACGCGACCGATCGCGTCGGCGCGCCGGAATCGATCATCATCAGCCAATCGTTCGCCAATCGAAAGTTCGGACACATGAATCCGATTGGCCAACGAACACACTTCGGTCCCGAAGTCAACGGCGATCACCCGTGGGGAACCGTCGTCGGCGTCGTCGGCGACGTGAAACAGGAATCACTCGGCGGCGAAACCGGAGACGGCTTCTACGTGCCGATGGGCCAGTGGTGGTGGGTGGACAATGACGCGACGCTCGTCGTGCGCACGTCCGGCGATCCGGCGCCGCTCACCGCCGCCATCAAGCGCGCGATCTGGTCGGTGGATCCGACGCAACCGATCCTGCGCATCGCGACGATGGACCAGGTCATTGCGGCCACGGCGTCGCAACGGCGGTTCGCGGCCATCGTGTTTCAGGCGTTCGCGTTCACCGCGCTCCTGCTGGCGGCGATCGGATTGTATGGCGTCATCGCGGGCAGCGTCACGGAACGCACGCGCGAGATCGGCATTCGCACCGCGCTCGGCGCCACGAGTGGAAACATCGTCGCCGGCGTCGTCGGCAATGGACTCTTGCTTACAACTGTCGGTGTCCTGTTCGGAATTAGCGGCGCATTCGTCGCGAGCCGCATGCTCGAGACGCTGCTGTTCGGTGTAACACGTGGGGACCCGAGTACGTACGTCGGCGTCGTCGGCTTGGTTGCCGGCGTGGCGGTATTAGCGTGTTGGGGTCCGGCGAAACGCGCGGCACGCGTCGATCCGGCCATCACGCTGCGCGCCGAGTAACCTCTCCCGTGGAGACCACCATGAAGCGCCTTGGATTTGCGACCCTCACGTTGTTGCTGCCGGCTGCGTTGAGCGCGCAGCAGGCCGACCCGATCACGACCTCGCTCAAGCAGGCGGGCGGGCAATACGCCGGCTGGCTCACCGCCGCGTTCGACTCGGTTCCCGAGAGCAAGTACTCATTCAAGCCCACTGAAAAGCAATTGACCATCGGCATGGTCGCGACGCATCTCGAGAACGCGAACTATATCATCTGCTCGGGCTTCAGCGGCATGCCGTGGAAGCCCGGCGCGAAGGACTCGCTGCCCGAGGCAACGCGCGCGACGTGGCCGAAGGACACGCTGATGACCCGGCTGCGGGCGTCATTCGACTTCTGTAATCAGGCGTTCGCCTCGATGAACGACGCCAAGCTCGCCGAATCGATGGAGGTCGGACCGCCGAACAACCGGCGCACGATTCCGAAGGCACGGTACGCCCTCATCTACGTGACGGACCTCGTCGATCACTACAGCCAGATGGCGAATTACATGCGGCTCAATGGCATGACGCCGCCGTCGTCGCTTCCGCGAAAAGCGCCGTAGAGAGACAGCGCGCGCCGGAGTCGGGTGAGATCCACGCCACCCGGCTCCCGGCGTTCGTCGCTCTCACCGTCTGTCGCCTCAATCACACGCCACCGCCGCCGCGGACGCGGCGATCTCCCGCTCGATCGGAAGCCGCACGGAGTTGCCCCATTCGGTCCAGCTGCCGTCGTAATTGCGGACCTTGTCGTAGCCCAGGAGATAGGTGAGCACGAACCAGGTGTGGCTCGACCGTTCGCCGATGCGGCAGTACGCCACGACGTCGTCGCCGGACGCGAGTCCCTGCTCGGCCTCGTACAGCTGTCGAAGCTCGGCGGCATTCTTGAACGTGCCGTCGGAGTTCGCCGCCTTGGCCCACGGGACATTGCGTGCCCCGGGAATGTGTCCGCCGCGCAACACACCCTCCTGCGGATACTCGGCCATGTGTGTCTTCTTTCCGCTGAATTCATCCGGCGAACGCACGTCGATCAGCCTGCCGCCGGCGAGCGCGTGCTGGAGCACCTCGTCGCGAAACGCGCGAATGCGCGCGTCGTTGCGCTCGCGGGCGACGTAGCTGGTCGGAGCGAACGACGGCACGTCGGCGACGAGCTCGCGGGCTTCCTGTTCCCATTTGAGCCGTCCGCCATCGAGGATTTTCGCGTTCTGGAATCCAAATAATTGAAACACCCAGAAAGCGTACGTCGCCCACCAGTTGTTCTTGTCGCCGTAGAACACGACCGTCGTCGAGGCGTCGACGCCCAAGCGCCGCACGAGCGCTTGAAATGCCGGCCGATCGATGTAGTCGCGCGTCACCGCGTCGTTGAGATCGATGTGCCAATCCACTTTTTGCGCGTTGCGAATGTGGCCCGTGTCGTAGAGCAGCACGTCTTCGTCGCTTTCGATGATGCGAATGTCGTGGTCGTCGAGGTGCCTCGCGAGCCACTCGGTGCTCACGAGCGCGTCGGCGTGCGCGTAGCCTTTCGATTCGATGGACATGATTCGGCGGGTAAGAGGGTCGGTGGGTGCAGCGGGTGCGGAAAAACAAAACGGCCGCTCGAGGGAGCGGCCGGATGAAGAATCCCGAAGAGATGGAAGCGTTTGCCGCTTAGGGCGCGAGCTTCGACTCCGGCCGCATTGAACGACGCAGGCGCGCACAACAACACGCGCAGCGCTCGAACCGACAGGCGCAACCACACACGCAGCAGCATGCGCGACAACGCGCCGCGCCGCACAGCGTGCGGAGGGTGCCGAGGCGGCGGATCGAGGTCGCGGAGGAATGCATGGTCATCGAAAGTGTAATACCGCTGCCTAGGGCCGCAAGGACATGTTGTCGAGGCGCGCCTGTAAATCCTTGGTTCGCTGCGACGAGCGGTCCGCGTAGCAGGCCGCGCGATCGCGCGCGTAGAGCGGGCCGTCGCCGGCGGTGTGGCACGCGTCGTCGCGGTCCTCGAGCCAGCGTCGCTGTTCGCTGCGAAGGTCGGCCACCGTCGCCGGATCCGGATCATCATCCGCGACGTTCGCTTGACGGCGGAGCGCGGCGATAAGCTTCTGATACACGCTGTTGAGCGGTGCGTCGTTCTCCGCGATGGAGTTCATCAAACAGCGATGTTGGTCGCTCGACGTGGGCGACGAGCATGCATCGCCGTTCGTTGGCTGCGCCGCGGTGTCGACGGGCGCCGCCGGACGCGGCGGCGGTGCCGGTCGTGCGGCCACCGGAGGCGGAGCGACTTGCGCCGGCACCGGCTGCATCATCGGCTGCGGGGCTTGTTGCGTCGGCGTCGCCGGCTCGATGATCACCGGATTGACCGGCGGCTGCGTCACCGCCGTGTCGGTACGATTCGAGTGCAGCGCGCTCTCTCCGGCCGCCTCACCGTTGCCTGAATCGAGCACGCCGTTCGACGTCTTCGTCACCGTGCTCTGATCGCCGTCGCGACGGTGAATGAGTGCCGCGGCGAGCACGATCACCGCCGCGAGCACCACGATCGCCGACATCAGCCGGCCGTTGAAGCCCATCCCGCTCCGCTCCTGTACGATGACGGTCTGTTCGTCATTCGCGGCCACCGGTGCGACCGGCGGATACGTCGCGTTGCGCGGCTCGACAACGGTTGCAACCGGAACTTCCTCGTCGGCGATCACGCCGCCGGCGAGCAAGCCGAGATATTCGGTGATGTCGACCGGCGCGCCGCCGGTCATGCGCGCGGCGAGATTGCGCAGTGTCGCGGCGTCGTCGGATGGATTCGGCCACGGCTCGAGCGCGAGCAGGACGCGTCCACTTCCCTGCTGAAACACGATCGACTGCGGCGAGACACGCCGATGCTTCACACCGTTCACACGGGCCCAACCAAGCGCGGCGGCGACTTGCCGGAGCGTGGAGGACACGCGCGGCTCGGGCATGCTGCCGATGGCACTGAGCAGCTGATCGAGCGTCGAACCGCGCACGCGCGCACGTACGATTGCGAACGTGTGCTCGTCGAGCCACCGGCCTTCGATGACGGGAACGATGGCCGGGTTGCGCCGCTCGGCGAGAATCTTCGCGTCGGCGGCGAAGGCCTCGAGATAACTGCGATCGCCCGCCGCGCGCACCACGCTGATGGTGACATCGCGGTTGAGTCCGATGTGGCGCGCCAGATACGTCGGCGTCTCACCGTCGCGGTGGAGCTCGGTGAGGATCTGATAGTCGCCGTCCAGCTTGCTGAAGTCGACGGGCGAGTCGGAAAAATCGGTCGGCATATGCCCGGCAAGCTCTGCGTGAAGCGTGCCTGCGATGGGCGTTGGGCGGTGGGCGGTGGGCGTGAAAATCAAAAGGCGACGGGAGTGTCTTCGTCGCCTCTTGCCGTTTCGCCCAACGCCCACCACCCAACGCCCAGCGCTACCGCACCGCACTCCGCTCCGCCCGCACGAACGTCAGCCATCCGTACGGATCTTCGACGTTGCCGTGCACGATGTCGAGGAAGCGCTGCTGGATCTGCGTCGTGATCGGTCCGCGCTTGCCGGTGCCAACTTGCAGGCGATCGACGCTCCGCACCGGCGTGACTTCGGACGCCGTGCCGACCAGGAAGACTTCGTCGCACGTGTAGAGCATTTCGCGCGGCATGTCCTGCTCGACCACGGTCAACCCGAGATCGCGCACGAGCCTGATGATGCTCCGGCGCGTAATGCCGTGCAGCAGCGTCCCGTTGACGGGCGGCGTATACACGACTCCGCGCGAAACGACGAACAGATTCTGGCCGGAGCCTTCGCTCAACATCCCGTCCGTCGTGAGCGCGATGCCTTCGGCGAACCCGTTGCGCAACGCTTCCATCTTGACGAGCTGGCCGCTCAGATAATTGCCGGCGACCTTCGCCATCGACGGAATGGTATTCGGCGCCACACGCGCCCAGCTCGAGACGCACGCGTCGACCCCGTTCTCCAGCGCGCCTTCACCCAGGTACGCGCCCCACGGCCAGCACGGCAGATACGTCTCGACGGGACTGTCGAACGGCACCATCCCGCTCGCGCCGTAGCCGCGCAGGATCATTGGCCGCAGGTAACACGACTCGACATTGTTGCGCTCGACCAGCTCGCACGAGGCGGCCACGAGCTCGTCGATCGAATACTTCACTTCCATACGATAGATCTTCGCCGAGTCGAGCAGACGCTGCAAATGATCTTCGAGACGGAAGATCGCCGGGCCGTGCGGGGTCTTATAGCATCGAATGCCCTCGAAGATCGAGGAGCCGAATTGCATCGAATGCGCGAGCACGTGGACCGTGGCATCCTGCCAGCGGACGAATTCGCCGTCGCGCCAGATCCAGTCGGTCTCGTTGAGTTTGGCCATGAAGGTCCTCTAAGGTCCTCGAGGGAGCAGATAGGTCGCCGGGTACCGCGGGTCCTGCGCGACTCCGGAAATATCGCCGGGCGGCGGCAGGGTGGCAAAAAACGGGCGCCACCTTGCGGCAACCCTTTTCTTCATCTTAGTGTCTACCCCTAGAGACTAAGAGGAAGACCATGGCCCTGCTCAAAGGCACACTCGACGTCCTCGTGCTCAAGACGCTGTCCTGGGCGCCGATGCACGCGTTCGAGATCACCAGCTGGATCGAGGAACGCTCGCATGGCCGCGTCGAAGTCGACGACGCCGCCCTGCTCCAGGCGCTCCGCCGTATGGAAGCGCGCAAGCTCCTGGCCGCCGAGTGGGGCGTGACGAAGAATGGGCGGCGGGCGCGCTACTATCGCATGACGCCCGCCGGACGCGCGCACCTTCGCGCCGAATCCGAGCGCCTCGTCGATCACTTCGATGCGCTCGTGACGATCCTCGCCGCGAGGAACACGTAAAGTGCGCTTCAACCGCTTCCACATCCGGCCCGGCGTGCGGCGGCTCTTCCGCATCGCGCCGCGCAACACGGCCACGACGCATGCCGACGTCGACGAAGAGCTGGCGTCGCTCATCGCCAACCGCGTCGACGCCCTCGTCGCGCGCGGTGTATCGCCGGACGTCGCGCAGGCAGAAGCGCTGCGGCGTTTGGGCGTCTCGCTCGATGAGGCGCGCCGACAACTCCACCACTCCGCCGAACATCAGGAGCGACGTATGCAGCTCAGCGATTTCATCGAGAGCTTGTGGCAAGACGTTCGATACGCCGCCCGCGGCCTGGTGCGCCGCCCGGCGTTCACCTTGGTCGCCGTGCTCACGCTCGCCATCGGCATTGGCGCGACGACGGCGATTTTCAGCGCCGTGAACGTCATGATGCTCCGCGCGCTGCCCTACGCCCGGCCGGACGAGTTGATGTCGGCGTCACTCACGGTGCCGGCGCGCGGCGGACTGCCCGCCGTTTCGCAGATGCCGTGGTCGTATCCCAAGTTCGTCTACTTTCGAGATCATCAACAAACGTTCAGCGAGCTCGCGGCGTTCTCGGGACAGTCGGCCGTGATCACCTCGGGCGACGCCGAACGCCTCTCCGGCGAAAGCGTCAGCGCGAGCTATCTCCGCACACTGGGCTTGCGTCCGATCGTCGGGCGCGACTTCGATCCCTCGATCGATGCGGCGCCCGGCGCGCCGAAGCAGGTCATCATCGGCACGGCGCTTTGGGAGCGCCGGTTCAACGCTGACCCACACGCCGTCGGCCAGACGATCGACTTCGATCACCTGCCCTTCACCATCATCGGTGTCGCGCCGCGCGGCTTCAAAGGCCTGACGGGCAACGCCGAATTCTTCGCCCCGATCACGACCGGGTCGGCACGGGACCTGAATCAGCCGATGTCGCATTACTTGCGCGTGGTTGGGCGGCGCAAGCCGGGGCTGACCGCCGCGCAGGCGAACGCGTCGGCGAAGATGCTCGGCGCGCAGGTGTCCAACCAGTATCCCGATCCCTACGGCGGCGGCAGCCCATGGGGCGCACGGGCCGATCCGCTCAATGAAGGCCGAGTGTCGCCACTCGTGCGGCAGTCGCTCTTCGTGCTGCTCGGCGCCGTTGGGTTCGTGCTGCTCATCGCCTGCGTGAACGTGGCGAATTTGCAGCTGGGCCGCGCGCGCGGCCGCAGTCGTGAGATCGCGGTGCGCATGGCGGTGGGCGCGGGACGCCGCCGCGTCGTACGGCTGCTGCTCGTTGAGAGTTTACTCATTGCGCTGACTGGCGGTGCGTTCGCGCTGCTGGTCGCATGGATCGGAACGCGCGCCCTGAGCACGGTACGATCGGAGGTCATCGATTTCGCCGCGCGGTCGATGATCGGGTCGGTGAATCTCGCGCAGGTGCACCTCGACTGGGCTGCCTTGGCATTCACCCTCGCCCTGACGCTGGTGGTCGGTGTGATCTTCGGATTGGCGCCGGCGTTGCGCGCGACGCGCTCGACGCTGTCGAACGCCATGAAGGACGGCGATCTCGCCGGCGAGCACGGTGTCACGAGCGCGTTCACCGGCCGGCGAGTT